>JBGPLW010000007.1:0-19741 GCA_041486645.1 Gaiellaceae bacterium
CACGACACGTACTACGTCGTGGCCCACTTCCACTACGTCCTCTTCGGCGGCTCGATCTTCGCCGTCTTCGGCGGCATCTACTACTGGTGGCCGAAGATGTTCGGGCGGCTGCTCGACGAGCGCCTCGGGAAGTGGCATTTTTGGCTGATGTTCGTCGGCTTCAACCTGACGTTCCTGCCGCAGCACATGCTGGGGCTCCTCGGCATGCCGCGCCGGATCTGGACCTACCACCACGGCGGCCTCTGGGAGACGTACAACTTCATTTCCTCGATCGGATCGGGGATCATGGCGATCGGCATGCTGATCTTCCTCGTGAACCTCTGGCGCACGAACTTCGCCCGGAAGGGCCGCCGCGCAGGCAACGATCCGTGGCTCGCCGACACGCTCGAGTGGTACACCACGTCGCCGCCGCCGCCGCACAACTTCGACAGCGTCCCGTACGTCACGAGCGCGCGACCGCTGCGCGACCTGCGGCGGCGCCTCGCGGAGGAGACGTGACGAGCACCGCACCCGGCCCCTGGCTGCGCCTGTGCGCGCTGTTCGCGTCGGCGGGAACGCTCGTGGCCGTCGTGTCCGGTGCAGCGCACCTCGGCGCGACGCACCAGCTGTTCGCCGCGCTCGTAGCGCCGCCGCTCGCGGCGCTGCTCGTCGCTGCATGGCTCGCGCACCGGCCGCTCGTGCCGGGCATCCTTGCCGCGTCGGCGCTCTTCACCGCGTCGGCCGCGGTTCGCGGCCCCGGCGCGCACGCGGTATTGGCGGCCTTCGCGCTCGCAGCGCTGCTCGTCGTCACCGTGCAGAGCTTCCGCGGCGAACGCGTGCCCTGGGGCGCCTGGCGCGACTACGTGTCGCTGACGAAGCCGCGCATCATGTCGCTCCTTCTGATCACGGGCTTCTGCGGAATGATCGCCGGCGCCCGCGGCTGGCCGGGAACGACGATCGCCGTCGCGGCGACGGTCGGCCTCGCTCTCGCCTGCGGCGGTGCGAGCGCGCTGAACCATGTCCTCGACCGCGACATCGACCCGCTGATGGGCGAGCGCACGAAGCGGCGCCCGGTTGCGTCAGGCCGCGTCTCGCCGAGCCGCGCGCTCGAGTTCGGCCTTGCGCTCTCGGCGCTCTCGTTCGTGCTGCTCGCCAGCACGGTCAACGTGCTGACCGCGGTGCTCGCCCTCGTCGGCAACCTCTTCTACGTGCTCGTCTACACGCGCTGGCTGAAGCGCACGACGTCCCAGAACATCGTCATCGGCGGCGCCGCGGGCGCCGTGCCGCCGCTCGTCGGCTGGGCCGCGGCGACCGGGGACGTGACGATTCCCGCGCTCTTGCTCTTCGTGATCGTCTTCGTCTGGACGCCGCCCCACTTCTGGGCGCTCGCGCTCCTGATCAAGGACAACTACGCGAACGCGCGCGTGCCGATGCTCCCGGTCGTGCGCGGCGACCGCGAGACCGCGCGGCAGATCGTCATCTACTCCGTCGCGCTCGTCGGCGTGACGCTTCTCCCCTGGGCATGGGGCTCAGCTGGGCTCCTCTACCTCGCCTCGGCCCTCGGGCTCGGCGCCGTCTTTCTCTGGCTCGCCGAGCGCCTGCGCCGGGACATCGTGCCGCGCCGGGCCGCGATCCTCTTCCACTACTCGCTGCTCTACCTCGCCCTTCTGTTTGTCGCCCTGGCCCTCGACCCGGTGCTCACGTGACCCCTGAGCTCGCCCGCAAGAACCTCCGCCTCGGCTGGCTCCTGTTCGGCGTCTTCTGGCTGCTCTTCGCCGGAACCTTCGTCGTCGGGCTCCTCTACCTCCAATTCGACTAAAGGTTCCCCCCGCGGAAGCCGATTCTCCGGTGGATGCGGTCCCTGCGCCGATTTGGCCTGCTTTGCGCCGTCGCGGCCGGCTCCGCCGTGCTCGCCGGCCCCGCCTTCGGCGCGCGCCCGGGCGCTCTCCTGCTGCCATTCGCGATCCAGACGCCGCACTTTGTCGTCCACTACCAGAGCGACCTCGTCAACAACGCCCAATTCGCGATCACGCAGACGACGGCCGGTGACGTCGCAGCGCTCGCCGAGCGCGCCTATACGGCCGAGCTCGCGGACGGCTTCCCGGCGCCGATGTCCGACGGAGCGCTCGGCGGCGACGCCCGCACCGACATCTACGTCGACAACCCGGGCGCCCTCGCGCTCACCGTCCCGGACAACCTCGCCGCATCGCCGACGTCCGCGTACATCGAGCTCGACGGCAGCCAGGACGTCGCGCTGCAGCAGCACACGATCGCGCACGAGCTCTTCCACGTGCTCCAGCTCAGCATCTGGCAGCCGCTCCCCTTCCCGGCGCATCTCCCCGACTACTGGCTGCTCGAGGGCAGCGCCGAGTGGATGGGCTTCCGCGTCGACCGCTACAACCCGTCGTTCGGCATCGACCTCGGCCCATCCGACATGACGCTCGACTGCCGCGACCCGCTCGCCGGCAACATGTGCGACCTCACTGACGACTACAAGAACAACGGCTATTCGCGCTGGCCGTTCTTCGAGTACCTCTTCGAGAAGTACGGAGCGTCGTTCATCCGCGACATCTTCACGCAGGGCGCGGCAGGCGCGCCGGGCGCGACCTCGATGTCGGCGATCGCCGCGGCCCTCGTCGCCAAGGGCACGACGCTCGAGGACACGTACAACGCGTGGATCACGACGGACATGACCGCCGGCTACAGCGTCAAGGCGCTGCAGTCGACGAAGCCCGTCGCGTACGCGAGCGTGGAGACCGGGATCGTCGCCGGCCCGCTCGACGTGCCGAAGGTCGACGTGAACCATCTCTCGACGCGCTACCTCAAGTTCACTCGCGGCGACGGCGACGCCTCGCATCTCTGCTACACAGCGACGCTGAACCTGAGCGTCGCAATGCCGGCGGGCACGTACTCGAAGCCGGTGTTCTGGTGGGACGCGAAGGGCAGCTCGCCGGTGCAGCTTGCAGTGAACGGCAATACGGCAACCGCCGCGATCCCGTGGGACACCTGCACGTACCCGTCGAACGGCGGCTACCTCGCGCTGTCGAACGCGTCCTCGACCGCAACGGCGGTCGTCGACGCCGCCGACTTCGTCGTCACGGCCTCGCTCGACGTCAACACCGCGAAGCCGAAGAACCCGACACCCCCGCCGGATCCGGTCGCCGTCAACACGCCCGTCGTGCCGGTCGGCGCCGCCGACATCGCGCCGACGCTCGAGCTCTTCGGCCCGGAGATCCTCAAGCTCTCGGCGACCCAGACGCAGCTGCGGCTGATCGTCTCGTCGAACGGCGAGGGCTCGGTGCGGGGCAAGCTCGGTTCCGTCGACCTCGGGAAGGTCGCGATCCGCGGCGGCGCGAACGACGTGCGCTTCACCCTGCCGAAGAGCCTGCTCAAACTGCTCCGCCGCTCAGCAGCAGCAGCGCCGAACGTGCTGACGCTGACGCCTCTCTCGTCCGACGGCTCCGTGACGGGCACGCCGCTCGTGCGCCAGGTCAGCGTCGCCACGCCGAAGAAGCCGGCCCGCCGCAAGTAGTCTCGCGGCGTGACGGTGTGGCTCGCGCGGCCGGAGCATCCGCCGGCGGGCAGGCCCGTCGCCGTCAAGGATCTCCTCGACACCGCGGGCCTTGTCACGACGTACGGCTCGATCCTTTTCGCCGACCATGTGCCGGCACGAAGCGCCGAAGCCGTCGTGCTTCTCGAGGCGGCCGGCTACGGCATCGCAGGCAAGACGAACCTGCACGAGTTCGCGTACGGCATCACGTCGCAGAACCCGCACTTCGGCACCGTGCCGAACCCGCGCTATCCCGGCCGCCTCGCAGGCGGCTCGAGCGGCGGCTCGGCGGCGGCGATCGCAGGCGGCGACGTCGATCTCGCGCTCGGCACCGACTCGGGCGGCTCGATCCGAATTCCGGCTGCGTGGTGCGGGATCGCCGGCTTCAAGCCGACGTACGACCTCGTGCCCGCCGACGGCGTGTTCCCGCTCGCGCCGAGCTACGACCACGTCGGCCCGATGGCCTCGACGGTCGGCGGCTGCGCCGAGCTTCTCCGCGCGCTCGCACCCGGCTTCGAGCCGGTGAGCCTGGAGTCGCTCGAGAAGCTCCGGGTCGGCGTCGCCTGGCTCGACGAGGCGGACCCACTCGTGCGCGAACGGGTCGCCGCGGCGGCCGCGCGGTTCCCGCGCCGGCGCGCGATCGACTTCCCGTTGCCCGACAAGGCCGAGAACGCGCTCTTCATGCGCGAGGTCGCGGACGTCCACCGGGGCCTCTTCCCCGAGCACGCGGACGACTACGGCGAGAGCATCCGCTGGAAGCTCGAGCGCTGCGCCGAGGTGACGGACGCCGAGGTTTCCACGGCGCGCCGCGTGCGGGCGGAGTACTGCGAGCGGTGCGAGGAGCTCTTCGACGGCCTCGACCTGCTCGTCACGCCGACGGTCGCGCTCGTCGCGCCTCTTGCCACGGCCGACGAGGCGGAGATCCGGGGCCGTGGCATCCGGCTCACGTACCCGTTCGACTGCCTGGGCTGGCCGGCGCTCGCGCTCCCCTGCGGGCCTGCCGAGGACGGTCTTCCGGCCTCGGTGCAGCTCGTGGGGCGACCCGGCGACGACGCGCGGGTTCTCGCGGCCGGCGCGCTGCTCGCATCCCTCATCTGAGGGACAGCTGAGGCCGTTCGTATGCCGAATTAGAGGGATGACCGTGCGTTTTTTCCGGAGCTCACTTCTGCTTGCCCTCATCGCCTTCGCCGCCACCGCGACGACGTCGTCGGCCGGCGTCACGGGGCCGACCGGGCTCCACGGCTTCCTGCTCCGTGCCGACGAGCCGCTGACGGCGGCGTTCCACCGGACTCCCTCGTTCGCGTGGAATCCCGTGCCCGGCGCGCGCACGTACCAGTTCCAGCTCTCGACGAGCAGCACGTTCCGCGACAACGGCATCCTCTACAGCAACTCGTCGCTGACGACCCCGGTCGCCGCGCCGACGCTGACGCTGCCCTGGATCACGGGGACGCCACACGCGCTGTATGCGCGCGTGCGCGCCGTGCTCGACTCGACGACGTCGCCGTGGAGCACCCCCTTCGGCTTCGACGTCACGCCGCCCGCCCCGCCGTCGCCGCTGCCGAGCTACCCCGGCCTGCTCCGCTGGACGCCGATTCCCGGCGCCGACGCCTACGAGGTGTGGCTCGTCGACACCGGCAAGGTCGAATACGTCCGCACGAACGTCCTCGACGAGCGCGACTTCTACACCTTCCACCAGTCGCAGCAGTGGACCGGCACCGTGCGGTGGCGGATTCGCGCACTGCGCGGCGATCAGTTCAACCAGCGCGTGAACGGGCTTCCCGTGGCGTTGCACGGCGCGTGGAGCCCCGTGTACAGCTCGACGAACCCGGCCATGAGCGACGGCAAGCTGCAGCTCACCGGAACGGTGTCGGACGTCTTCTCGAACGGCAGCGCGAACTCGCCGGCCCACGAGATGATGCCCGCCTTCCTCTGGAGCGGGAACCAGACCGCGGGCGGCGTCGCCTCCGAGCTCTATCGCGTCGAGGTCTTCACGGACAAGCAGTGCCTGAACCGCGTCTACACGAGCGCGGTCGTCGGCAGCCCCGCGTGGGCGCCGCGACTGAACGGACCGCTGTCCCTCCCGACGGACGGCCCGTCGCTGACCGCTGCACGGAGCGGCTACCTCGGGGACGGCAAGGAGTCGTCGAGCTACACGTACGACGGCGCGAAGCTCGACCCGGCGGAGCAGCAGGCACAGGCGTCGCCGACGGTTGCAGTCCCTGGTGACGTCCCGGCGTTCCCCGGCACGACGCCGCCCGACCAGCCGGCCGCTCCAAGCTCCGGTGGTTCGTCCGGCAGCGGTGGGTCGAGCACGATCTCGGTCAGCGGCAACCTCGGCCCGCCCATCTCGCTCTGGGACGTCGACTGGCCCAGCTCCGGCTACTACTGGACCGTCATTCCCGTCGCCCCGGTCGGCGCATCGGGCGGCACCACGGTCACGGCTCCGGGCGCGCCGAAGGGCACGACGGTGATCCCGGTCCTCAGCACGACCGGTCTCCGCGTCGGCGATGCCGTCTCCATCGGCGTCGCCCCGAGTGTCGACAGCGGCACGATCACGAGCGTCGGCTCCGGCTCCATCACGCTGTCGGGCCCGACCAACTTCGCGCACTTCGCCGGCGAGCCGGTCGTCAGGGCCGGCGGTTCGATCTCCTACGTCGACACCGAGCTGCCCGAGGACGTCTGCGCAGCGCCGGTCAACCGCGTGCAGCGGCTCGGGATCTCGAGCGAGCCGACGCTGACGAGCGCGCAGGCACCGTTCGTGACGGGCCTGTCGTCGAGCGGCCGCCTCACCTCCGCGGTGAACACTTCCGCCTTCTATGGCGCACCGCTGATCGCGTGGACGCCGGCATTCAATGCCGACATCTACGAGGTCCAGTACTCGAAGACGCAGTATCCGTTCAAGCCGGAAGTCGATCCGCGCTCGAGCGTCAAGGGGTTCATGACGTTCTCGACCTCGGACGTCCTGCCGCTCAAGACGGGGACCTGGTGGTACCGCGTGCGCGGCATCGACTTCAACCTGCCGACCGGCGTGCAGCAGATGACCTGGTCCGATCCCGAGAAGCTCGTCGTCGCGCAACCGAAGTTCAAGATCGTCACCTCCGGGCCCAAGCGCAAGTTCAAGGTCCTTCCGTAGTTACTCTCGGCGCGTGGACGCCGACCTTGGCTTCGCTCTCTCGCTCGCAGACGACGCCGACGCGCTGACGCTGGCCCGCTTCCGCGCCGCCGACCTGCGCGTCGAGACGAAGGCCGACCTGACGCCGGTGACCGACGCCGACCGCGCCGTCGAGCGCGCGTTGCGAGAGCGGGTTTCGGCCGAGCGGCCCGGCGAGGGCGTGTTCGGCGAGGAGGAAGGTGACGACGGCGGCGAGATGCGCTGGATCGTCGATCCGATCGACGGCACGCGGAACTTCTCGCGCGGCATCCCCGTGTGGGCGACGCTCCTCGCGCTCGAGCGCGGCGGTGAGCTCGTCCTCGGCGTCGTCTCGGCGCCCGGCCTCGGGCGGCGCTGGTGGGCTGCTCGCGGCGCCGGTGCGTTCGCGAACGGCGAGCGGATCGACGTCTCGCAGGTGCGCGCGCTCGCCGACGCGTCCGTCTCGTGCACGAACGCGCGCGACCTCGCGCTGCTCGAGCCGCACGTCTGGCATGCGCGCGGGCTCGGCGACTTCTGGCAGCACGTGCTCGTCGCCGAGGGCGCGCTCGACGCTGCCGTCGATGTGGAGCTCGCGCTCTGGGACCGCGCGGCGCTCGAGCCGATCGTGGTCGAGGCCGGCGGGCGCGTCGGGACTGTGAACGGGGGGTTCGTCTCGTCGAACGGGCTCGTGCACGAGGAGCTGGTCGCGACGCTGAGCTAGACGATGGTTGCGCGCACCGCATCCTCGTAGATGCGGTCGCGGGTGAAGCGGTCGAGCTCATCCGACAGCACGTCGCTCGGCTGCGGCGGGTCGCCGGGCGGGAACGGCGCGGGCTCGCCGTCGAGGTCGATGCCTTCGAGACGCTCCGCCTCGACGTGCTCGAGGGCGATGTCGTCGCGGTCGAGGCGCGAGCGGAGCCAGCCGCAGAGGAGCTCGGCCTGTGCAGTTGTGCCGCGCACGCGGATCGTGCGCACGTCGGCGATTCCGGGCCAGAGCGATGCGAGCAGCGTGCGCCAGCGCGACGTCCGCGCCCACGCGATATCGGAGACGGCCGTGCGCTCGAAGAGCTGCACGAGGTGGCCGTACGGATACGGCAGCTCGTCCCACTCCGTCGAGTCGACGATGAACCGGTCGGTGATGTTCACGAGCTGCTCCAGCTCCGGCGCGCCCCAGGGGGGCTCGCCCCGCCAGCGGAGGAACACCGGCAGGTCCGAGATGAGCAGCGGCTCGACGATCGACGCGGGCGCCTTTGCGCGCGTGCCGAGCAGCCGAAGCTCGATCACCTCGGAGCAGACGTTCTGGTCGACGTCGGGCATCGAGTAGCTCTCGAGCGACACCGACGCGTCGATGCGGTTCTTACCGGCGTCGGGATCCGGGACGAGGATGATCGCCCGCGACGGATGCTGCTCGCCCATGCCGGAGAGCGCCGCACGGGCCTTGTCGAGCCAGTTCTCGGGAACCCACGCGAGGTGCGTCATCACCGAGGTGCGGAGGCTCGGCGGCATTCCCTGCTCGGCAGACGCAACGCGCAGCTGCGCGAGCGCGTGGCCGACGTCGGCGAGCTTGATGTCCTCGCCGGTCCAGCTCTCGAGGTCGACCGGTGCGCTCAATGCCGCCGCCAGGAACGGCCGTCGCGGTGCACGAGGTCATCGGCGCTCGGCGGTCCCCAGGCGCCGGCCGCATAGTTCGGGAAGCCAGGCCGGTCACGTTGCCACGCCGCGACCATCGAGTCGACGAGCAGCCATTGCTCCTCGACCTCGTCCGAGCGCGTGAAGAGCGTTCCGTCACCGAGCAGCGTGTCGAGGATGAGACGCTCGTACGCCTCCGGCATGCCGGTGCGGAACGCGCCGCCGTAGAGGAAGTCCATGTGCACCGTGCGGATCTGCATGCCCTGGCCGGGAACCTTCGCGCCGATAGCGAGCGAGACGCCCTCGTTCGGCTGCACGTGCACGAGCAGCACGTTCGGGCGCAGCCCCTCGGCTGAGGTCTCCTCGAACGGCGGGTGCGGCGCGCGCTTGAACTGAATCGCGATCGTCGTCTCACGGCGCGCAAGCCGCTTGCCCATGCGCACGTAGAACGGGGTGTCCGCCCAGCGCCAGTTGTCGACGTAGAGCTTCGCCGCGACGTACGTCTCGGTCATCGAGTCGGGCGCGACGCCCTCCTCCTCCCGGTAGGCGGGAACCTCCTCGCCCTCGATGTAGCCGCGCCCGTACTGACCGCGCACGACCGACTTCGGGCCGGGCGTGTGCAGTGCGCGCAGCACCTTCACCTTCTCGTTCCGCACCGACTCCGCGGTGAAGTCGATCGGCGGCTCCATCGCCGTCAGCGCGAGCAGTTGCAGCAGATGGTTCTGGAAGATGTCGCGGATCGCGCCCGCAGATTCGTAGAAGGCCGCGCGACCCTCGATGCCGATCGACTCGGCGACGGTGATCTGCACGTGGTCGACGAACTGCCTGTTCCAGATCGGCTCGAAGATGCCGTTCGAGAACCGCAGTGCCAGCATGTTCTGAACGGTTTCCTTGCCGAGGTAGTGGTCGATGCGGAAGATCTGCTCCTCGGTGAAGTGCTCCTGGAGCATCGCGTTCAGCCCGCGCGCCGAGGCGAGGTCGTGACCGAACGGCTTCTCGACGATCAGACGTGTCCATCCTTTCGCGTCGCTTCGCCGCTTGCCGAGCGCGTCGACGATCGTCGCGAACGCGACCGGCGGCACGGCGAGGTAGTAGACGCGGTTGCCGCCGAGGTTCTGCTCCTTGTCGAGTTGCTCGGCGAGCTGCTCGAGCTTGTCCTCTCCGCCCTCGTCGGCGAAGTCCGTCGCGACGTACCGCATGTTCGCGGCGAGCTCTTCCCAGACGTCGTCGCGGAACTCGTCGCGTGCGTGCTGCTGCACCGCTTCCTTCATGTCCTTCCGGAAGGTGTCGTCGTCGCCTTCGGTGCGCGCAACGCCCACGATCGCGAAGCGCGGCGGCAGCAAGCGCCGCACCATCAGCGCGTAGAGCGCCGGCATCAGCTTCTTGTGCGTGAGGTCACCGGACGCGCCGAAGATCACGAGCGCGCACGGGTCCGGCGTGCGCCGGAGCGAAAGGCCCTCCTCGAGCGGGTTCTCGGTCAATGCGACCGTGGATCCTCCGAGCCCTTGGCCTCCGCCATCGCCTTGATCGCGTGACCGCCGAACTGGTTGCGGAGCGCGGCGGCGACCTTCGCGGCGAAGTTGGTCTCGTCGCGCGACGAGAATCGCGCGAAGAGCGCGGCGGAGATCACGGGCGCGGGCACGTTCTCCGCGATCGCCTCGTGGATCGTCCAACGGCCTTCGCCGGAGTCCTCAACATACGGCGCGATGTCGTCGAGCTTGTTCCCGTGCTCTTCGAACGCGGAGTGCAGCAGCTCGAGGAGCCACGAGCGGACGACTGAGCCGTACCGCCAGATGCCGGACAGCTCGTGCAGGTCGACGTCGAACTCGGAGTGCTCGATGATCTCGAAGCCCTCGGCGTACGCCTGCATGAGCCCGTACTCGATCCCGTTGTGCACCATCTTCGTGAAGTGGCCGGCGCCGGACGCGCCGACGTGCGCGTACCCCTCCTCGGGTGCAAGCGACGTGAAGACCGGCTCGAGCCGCTTCACCGGCTCGTCGTCGCCGCCGACCATCAGGCAGAAGCCGACCTGCAGTCCCCAGATCCCGCCCGAGACACCGGCGTCGACGAAGTGGAGGCCTTTGGCCTTCGCCTCGCTGCAGCGACGCTGCGAGTCGCGGAAGTTCGAGTTGCCGCCGTCGACGATGACGTCGCCCTTCTCGGCGAGGTCGAGCAGCTCGCGGAAGACGCCCTCTGTCACTTCGCCCGCGGGCACCATCATCCAGAAGGCGCGCGGCGCGTCGAGCTGCGTCTTCAGCTGCTCGAGCGACTCCGCGGTGCGAGTCTCGACCTGGGGGTCGTATGTCTTGACGTCGTGGCCGTGCTCGCGCAGGCGCTCGGTCATCCCGTTGCCCATGCGGCCGAGGCCGATCATTCCGAGTTGCATTACAGATCCTCCACGTGGATTCTCGCGGCGCGGCGGCCGCGCTCCTGCAAGGACGCATAGTCTCCGGCCGCCTGGGCCCGAAGCAAGCGGCGGAAGCCGAACGGCTTGCCGGGAATCGGGATCTCCTCGCCTGGGTCGTCGACGACCTGGAGGAAGAGACCGGTGTTCGGGCCACCTTTGTGCAGCTGTCCCGTCGAGTGCAGGTAGCGCGGCCCGTAGCCGTGCGTGACGACGAGACCGCTGCGGCGGCGCAGCTTGCCGACGAGGTCGTCGATCCGGTGATCGTTCTCGGCGCTCGGCGCGATGAAGGCCTGCACGCAGACGTAGTCGCGTTCGTTCGCCTGAGCGAGGAGCTCGTCGATCGATCCTTGGGGCTCGACGTCGGGTTCGGTGCCGGTTGCGAGCACCTCGTTCGTCTTGTCCTTCGCCGCCTGCACGTCGGGCTGGTCGAACGGGTTGATCTCGAGGAAGACGCCGGCGACGGCGACGGCGAACTCCCACCGGAAGAACTCACCACCGAGCGAGTACGGGTCGGCGAGCTGCGGGACAGCGGCCTGGCGGTCGGGGCCGTCGGGCGACTCGCCAGGCGCCGGCACGAGACCCTTCCCGTGCTTGCCGGTCGACTCGGCGATCAACTGCTCCGCCCAGAGCCCGAAGCCGCCATCCGTCTCCTCGATGCAGATCTTGTCGCGCCCGTCGCGCCAGCCCGTGCCGAACTGGCGGCCGAGCTCGTAGCCGGGATTGCCGTCGTCGCGGCGGCACGCGTCGGCCATCCGGTCGGCACTCGCGAGCAGGCGCGCGACGTCGATGCCCATGAGCGCCGCCGGGACGATCCCGAACGGCGAGAGCGCGGAGTAGCGGCCGCCGATCGTCGGCTCGCCGGTGAACACGTGGCGGAAGCCGCGCTCGCCTGCCATGCGCTCGAGGTCGGAGCCGGGATCGGTGATCGCGACGAAGGCCGCACCGCGTTTGCCGGTGCGCTCCCAGAAGTAGTCGGTGTGCGAGCGCGTCTCGAGCGTGCCGCCCGACTTCGACGCGGAAACGAAGAGCGTGCGCTCGAGGTCGATCGCGTTCTCGACCGCGCGGATCGCCGCCGGATGTGTCGTGTCGAGCACGTGGAAGCTCTCGACGCGGAACGTGCGTCGCAGCACTTCCGGCGCGAGGCTCGAGCCGCCCATCCCGAGCAGGACGACCGCGTCGAGGCCCTCGTCGGCGACGGACTCGGCGAACGCATCGAGCTCGGCGACGCGCTCGCCCATCCGGCGCGGCTCGTCGAGCCAGCCGAGCCACTTCGCCTCGTCGGCGCCCGTCCAGAGCGTCGGGTCGCGCTCCCAGATCCGGTCGATCAGCTCCGCGCGCTCGTTCACGCTTTAGCGAGCTCTCCGCGTTTCGCGCGAACGCCGTCGAGGAGCTCCTCGAACGAGTCCGCGAACTTCTGCACACCCTCGAGTTCGAGCGTCTCGGTGACGTCGTCGTAGTCGATGCCGGCCTTCGCGATCTGCTCGAGGAGCGCATGTGCGGCGGCGACGTCTTCCGCCACCGTGTCGCCGCGGATCTCGCCGTGATCCTGGAAGGCGCGGATCGTCTCCTCCGGCATCGTGTTCACCGTGTCGGGGCCGATGAGCTCCTCCACGTAGATCACGTCGCGGTAGTCCGGGTTCTTCGTCGACGTCGACGCCCAGAGGCAGCGCTGCGGCGTCGCGCCCTTGCCCGCGAGGAAGTCCCAGCGCGCGCCGCTGAACTGCTGCTCGTAGTGCTCGTAGGCGAGCTTCGCGTTCGCGATCGCGAGCTTGCCGCGAAGTGCGAGCGCCGCTTTCGTGCCGACCGCCTCGAGGCGCCTGTCGGCTTCGGTGTCGACGCGCGACACGAAGAAGCTCGCGACCGAGTGCACGGTGGACGGATCGCCGCCCGAGGCGACGAGCCGCTCGAGCCCGCGCAGGTAGGCCTCGACGACCTCTCGGTAGCGCTGGAGGGAGAAGATCAGCGTGACGTTGATGCTCTTCCCGTGCGCGATGCAGTCCTCGATCGCGCCGAGACCCGGCTTCGTCGCGGGGATCTTGACGTAGAGGTTCGGCTTGTCGAGCCACTTGTGGAGGCGCATCGCCTCGTCGAACGTCGCTTCGCGGTCGTACGCGAGCGTCGGGTCGACCTCCCAGGAGACGAAGCCGTCCTGCGGATGCGCCTCGTGCACCTTCGCGAGGAGCTCGAGCGCGGCCTCGACGTCGCGGGCCGACAGGTGGAGGAAGATCTCCTTTGCATCCGTCTCCTCGACGAGCAGCTCCCTCAGTTGCTCGTCGTATGCGTCGCCCTCCGCGACCGCCTTCTGGAAGATGGTCGGGTTGGTGGTTACGCCGACGACGGCGTCTTCCTTCATCAACTGCTCGAGCTTCCCCGAGTCGAGCATCGTGCGCGAGAGCGAGTCGATCCAGACCGACTGGCCCCGCTTGCTGAGCTTGTGGAGATTCGATTCAGCCATTGCTCATCTGCCTTTCCATGACTTCGACTTTGCGCAAACGTTCGACGTAGCGCTCGCCTCCGTCGAATCGTGCCCCGAGGAACGCGCGCACGAGCTCCTTCGCGACGCTGGGGCCGACGACCTCGGAGCCGAGGCACAGCACGTTCATGTCGTCGTGCTCGACGCCCTGGTGGGCGGAATAGACGTCGTGGCAGATCGCGGCGCGGATGCCGCGCATCTTCGACGCGGCGACCGAAGCGCCGACGCCGGAGCCGCAGACGAGCACCCCGCGCTCCGCAGCGCCCCGCTGGATCGCCTCGCCGAGCTCGCGCGCCTTGTCCGGATAGTCGATCCTTGTCGCGTCCGTGTTCGTGCCGAGGTCGACGACCTCGTGCCCGTCCTCGACGAGCGCCTGGAGGATCTCCTCGCGCAGGTGCACGCCGCGGTGGTCGAACGCGACCGCGACCTTCACGTCGTCACCCCGGTGTCTGACACCACGGACTGTCCGGTTCGGAAAACGAACGAACTCGATTTGCAGCGGTTTGCACCGAAGGGGCATGTCCGTGTGTTTGACACCAGGACAGGTCTCCTCAGGACACGCGAGTCCGTAGCGCGAGGGCCCGCGCAACGACGTTGTCGACCGTGTAGCCGAACTGCTCGAGCACCGTGTTGCCCGGTGCGGAGGCGCCGAAGTGCTCGATCGAGATCGAGTCGCCCTCGTCGCCGACCCACTGTTTCCAGCCGAGCGCGACGCCGGCCTCGACCGAGACGCGCGCCTTCACGTCGGGCGGGAGCACCTGATCGCGGAAGTCGCGGCCCTGCAGCTCGAAGAGCTCCCAGCACGGCAGCGAAACGACGCGCCCGTGCACGCCCTGCCCGTCGAGCTGCTTCGCCGCCTCGAGCGCGAGATGCACCTCGGAGCCGCTCGCGATCAGGATCAGCTCCGGCAGCCCGTTCGCCTCCTCCGACTCCCAGACGACGTAGCCGCCGCGACCGACACCGTCGACCGACGTTCGCTCGAGCGTCGGCAGCTTCTGCCGCGAGAGTGCGAGCGCGACCGGCCCGTCCTCGCGCTCGAGCGCCACCTTCCACGCGCCCGCGGTCTCCGTCGCGTCGGCCGGCCGTATGAACCAGAGATTCGGAATCGCGCGCAACGCCGCGTAGTGCTCGACCGGCTGGTGCGTCGGCCCGTCCTCGCCGAGGCCGACCGAGTCGTGCGTCCACGCCCACACGACCGGCAGCTTCGCGAGCGCAGACAGGCGCACGGCGGGACGCATGTAGTCGGAGAAGATGAGGAACGTCGACCCGTACGGCTTGACCATGGCATTGTGCAGGGAGATGCCGTTGACGATCGAGCCCATCGCGTGCTCGCGGATGCCGAACGCGATGTTCCGACCGGCGTGGGTCGCCGAGAAGACACCACCGCCCTTGAACTCCGTCTTCGTCGACTCGACGAGATCCGCCGCCCCGCCGATCATCGTCGGCGCGAACCGCTTGAACGCCTCCATCACCTTCGCGCCCGCATCGCGCGTCGCAACGTCTTCGCCGGGCTCGAACGCCGGTAACGCCTCGACCCAGCCCGGCCGCGGCTTGCCGGTGTTCACCTGATCCCAGTCCTCGCGCAGCGCCGGATACTTCGCCGACCAGGCGGAGAGCTTCTTCTCCCACGCCTCCTCGAACGCGATCCCGCGGTCCGTGACGTTGAAGTGCGTGCGCACCTCGTCCGGGACGAGGAACTTCGCATCGGGATCCCAGCCGAGCGCCTCCTTCGTCGCGCGGATCTCGCCCTCGCCGAGCGGCGCACCGTGCGACTTCGCCGTGTCGACCGCATGCGGCGCGCCGAACGCGATGTGCGAGCGGACGACGATGAGCGACGGCCGCTCCGTCTCCGCCTGCGCCTTCGCGATCGTCTCGCGCAGCAGGTCGAGGTCGTTCGCGTCGCTCACCTGCTGCACGTGCCAGCCCAGCGCCTCGTGCCGCTTCGCGCGATCCTCGGTGAACGAGATCGACGTCGTGCCGTCGATCGTGATGTGGTTGTCGTCGTAGAAGTAGATGAGCTTGCCGAGGCCGAGCGTGCCGGCGATCGACGCGGCCTCGTTCGAGACGCCTTCCATCAGATCGCCGTCCGACGCGATGCAGTACACGCGATGATCGACGATCTCGTCGTACGGCCGGTTGTAGCGCTCGGCGAGGAACCGCTCCGCGATGCCGAAGCCGACGCCGTTCGCGTAGCCCTGCCCGAGCGGGCCCGTCGTCACCTCGATGCCGGCGGTGTGATGCACCTCCGGATGGCCTGGCGTCTTCGACTCCCACTGCCGGAACCGCTTCAGCTCCTCGAGCGAGAGGTCGTAACCGGAGAGGTGCAGCGTGGCGTACTGGAGGATGCATGCGTGGCCGGCGCTGAGAATGAAGCGGTCGCGGTCGGGCCACTGCGGATTCGCCGGGTTGTGGCGCATCACATCCGTGTAGAGGAGGTACGCGACCGGCGCGAGCGCCATCGCCGTTCCCGGGTGGCCGGCGTTCGCCTGCTGCACCGCGTCCATTGCGAGCGTCCGGATCGTGTTGATCGAGAGCTGTTCGATGTCGCTATTCGCCACGGAGCTCCTCGTAAAGCCGTTGTTGCCGTTCCCGCGCCGAACGATATGCCTCGGCCCGCTCCTCGCGCGGATGGAACACCTCGCCGAGCGGCGCCTCGGCTGCCTCGTGACCGAGGCGCTCGAGCGTCCCGACCGCAGCGCCGCGAAGCGACGTCTCCTCGACCCCGGACGCGGTGACGGGCCGCGCGAGCGCGTCCGCCATCAGCTGGATCCACTCCGGCTCCGAGCGGAGGCCGCCGCCCGTCGCGACCACCTCCTCGATCTCCGGGAGGAGCTCGGCGATCGCCGCGAACCGCAGCGCGATTCCCTCGAGGCCGGCCTGCCGGATGTCGCGCGGCGTCGTCTCGAACGTCAGCCCGGCGATCGCTCCGGTCGCTGTCGGATCCCACCCGGTCGAGCGCTCGCCGCCGAGGAACGGGAGGAACGCGAGCCCGTGCTCGTCCGGGCCGCGCTCGGTGAGCGAGCCGGAGGCATCCGAGAGCGTCTGCTCGAGCCAGGCGTGGAGGTTGCCGCCGTCGGAAAGCGCGCCGCCCTCGACGACGTGGTGCTCGTCGAGCCGGTACATGAAGAGCCCGGGGCGCGGCTGCGGCCGTTCCGTCTCGTAGAGGATGCGAAGCGCACCCGAGGTGCCGACATTGAGCGCGGCGCGCTTCGTGCCGGTGCAGCCGGCGCCGAGATTCGAGCAGGCGGCGTCGGCGAGCGCCGGGTACCACCCCTCGCTCGGCTCGGGCGAGAGGCGCGGCAGCAGCGACCCGTCGACCCCGAGCACGCCCAGGAGCTCGGCGTCCCACTCCGCGGCCGCGAGATCGAGGAGCCCGGTGCCGGAGGCGATCGAAAGGCTCGCCGTCGGGGCGCTGCCGCGGAGCCGCTCGTAGAGGTAGTCGCAGAACGAGACGAAGCGCGCGGCCGAGCGAAAGGCCTCTGCCTCCGTCTCCGCGAGCCAGGCGAGCTTCGCCGGCCAGTAGCTCGGGTGGAGGTGCGCGCCCGTGCGTGCGTGTACGGCAGCCGGGTCGAGCCGTCGGCGAAGCCACTCGGCCGCACCGGCGCTCCGTGTGTCGCGCCAGCCCAGGATCTCCGTCAGCGGCCGGCCGTCCTCGCCGAGCGCGAGGAGCGACTGCCCGAAGCAGGAGGTACCGACGGCATCGGCGCCCTCGTCGCGGCCGTCGATCACCGTCCGCACGAGGTCGACGATCTCGTCCGGGTCGCGGCCGCCGTAGCGCTCCTGCTTCAGCTCGTCGAGCGGCTCGGCGCGCTCGTCGAAGCACTGGGCGCGAACCGAGGACGAGCCGACGTCGAGCGCCAGCACGGTCGTCACGCGAGCGCCTCCAGGAGCCGGGCCACGCG
This sequence comes from Gaiellaceae bacterium, assembly GCA_041486645.1. Classification (GTDB taxonomy): domain Bacteria; phylum Actinomycetota; class Thermoleophilia; order Gaiellales; family Gaiellaceae; genus Palsa-739. Next base: position 17,071 of record JBGPLW010000007.1, read on the forward strand.
CTCGCGCGCGACCACGACCTCGGGCAGGTCGGGAGCGAACGAGAGCGTGTCGCGAACGAGCTCGCGCGCCGCTCGCAGCGCCCACGCGCCGTCCGGCTCGACGAGCGCCGCCTCGACCCGTTCGGCGAAGCGCACCGGTTTGCGCGGAAGCTGCTCCGCCGTGAACGCGAGCCGCTTGCGACCGGGCTCCCACACACGGTTCACCGCGCAGAGCAGCCGCAGCATGTTCTCGGCGTCGCTCGTCAGCTGGAGCGCGAGCACAAGCCTGTCGCCCGGCCGAAGCTTGGCGAGGATGGAACGGGGCTGCTCCGTCCAGTCCAGAGCGGCGTCGGCGACAACCGCATCGACGAGGGCCGGCGGGTAGACGGAGAGCCGGGCCTGCCACACCGCAGCGGCACCCGAGGTGCGCAGCACGAGGCCGTTCGCGATCGCCTCCGCCGACCGGAGCCGCGCGTGGTCGACGATCTCGGCGGCGAGAATCCGGTCGACGCGCTCGTCGACGTAGGCGCGCGACCACCAGATCAGCTCGACGACGTCGCCGTCGACGAGGCCTTCGGTCCACCAGATCGGCCGGTCGCCCGACTCGAGCGTGTCGAGCTCCTCGAGCCCCGCCGCGGCGGCGAGCGCGAGGCGCTCCTCGGGCGGAGGCAGCACGTCCGAGACGAGAAGGAGCTCGATGTCCGACCCCTCGTCGGCGATGCCTCGCGACACCGAGCCGGTGAGGAGGATCTCAGGCACGACGTCGGGCGGGAACCTGTCGGCGACCCGTTGCGCGAGCTCGCGCAGTTGCTCGCTCCGGGGCGTGGGCGCAACGGCCACGCGGCGAATCTACCCTTGGAGCGGAATGGCAGTCGTGATCGCCTCCAATCTCCGCAAGGAGCTCGGCGGCGCCGTCCTCTTCGACGGCGTCTCCTTCAGCGTCGAGCGGCGCGACCGCATCGCGCTCTCCGGGCCGAACGGGGCCGGCAAGACGACGCTGCTGCGCATGCTCGCCGGCGAGACCGAGAAGCACGGCGGCGAGCTCGCGTTCCAGAAGGGGACGCGCGTCGCGCTGCACGACCAGCGGCCCCCGCTCGAACGGGACGTGACGCTGCGCGAGTACGTCATCTCCGGCGCCGGCGATCTCATCGCGCTCGAGCAGGAGCTGGCGTCGCTCGAGCAGGCAATGGCGGCCGGCACCCACGACCAGGTGACGATGAACCGTTACGCGGCGGCGCAGGCGCGGCTCGAGCACGCGGGTGGCTACGGCTGGCGCGACCACGCGACCGCCGTGCTGCGCGGGCTCGGCTTCGCGGAGGAGCACCTCGAGCGACCGTTGCGCACCTTCTCGGGCGGCGAGCTGACGCGTGCCTCACTCGCGCGCGCGCTCGGCGGCGATCCCGACCTGCTCCTGCTCGACGAGCCGACGAACCATCTCGACGTCTCGAGCCTCGAATGGCTCGAGCGAGAGCTGCTGTCGCTCGACGCCGCGATCATCCTCGTCGCGCACGACCGCTGGTTCCTCGAAGCGGTGACGACGGCGACGCTCGAAGTCGTCGCGGGCCGCGGCACGTTCTTCCCCGGGCCCTGGCACGCGTGGCGGCGCGAAAAGGCGGCGCGGATGCTGCACGCGCAGAAGGAGGTCGCGCGGGTGCAGTCTGACATCGTCCGGCTCGAGCGCTTCGTCGAGCGCTTCCGCTACAAGAAGGACAAGGCGAAGCAGGCCCAGGCGAAGCTCACGCACATCGGCCGCCTCGAGAAGGAGCGTCAGAACGCAAACGCAGAGATCGCGCTCCTCTCGCGCAAGCAACGCTCGCTCGGCTTCGAGTTCCTCAAGCCGGCACGGAGCGGCCGTGTGGTCATCGAGGTCGAAGGGCTCACGTTGCGGATCGGCGAGCGCGAGTTGCTGCGCGGCGCGTCGTTTGCGCTCGACCGCGGCGAGCACGTCGCGCTCGTCGGGCCGAACGGCTCCGGCAAGACGACGCTGCTCGAGACGATTCTCGGGCGTCGCGAGGCGGCGGCCGGGCGCGCGAAGCTCGGACACGGTGTCGAGGCGGCGTACTTCTCGCAACAGGAGATGGAGCTCGACACGCGCGGGTCGGTGCTGCAGTGCGTGCAGACGATGACCGGCCTCTCGCGACCCGACGCACAGGGTCTGCTCGGGAAGTTCCTCTTCTCCGGTTGGGACGAGCACGAAAAGGCGGTGGCGGTGCTGTCGGGTGGCGAGCGGCGGCGACTTGCGCTCGCGGTGACGGTCGCGTCGGGCGCGAACTTGCTCGTGCTCGACGAGCCGACGAACCATCTCGACCTCGAAAGCCGCGAGGCGCTCGAGGCCGCGCTCGACGCGTTCCCCGGGACAATGCTGCTCGTGTCACACGACCGTGCACTTCTCGACGCGGTCGCGGAGCGCACGCTCGCGATCGAGGACGGCGAGCTGCACGCGTACGACGGCGGCTGGGCGGAGATGCTGCGCCGCCGCGAGGAGCGGACGGCGCGCATCGTCGTGCCGACGCACCCGAAGGCCGAGAAGAAAGCCAAGCCGGCGAAGCCGCGACCCCGGCGCCCGAGCGAGCTCGAGAAGATCGAGTCGGAGATCGCAGTTCGCGAAGCAGAGGTGCGCGAGCTCGAGACGAAGCTCGCAGCCGACTGGTCCGACGTCGAGACGCTCGCCGCGCACAAGACCTCCCGCGAC
>JBGPLW010000008.1:0-19066 GCA_041486645.1 Gaiellaceae bacterium
CCAGCATCAGAAGAATCTCGTACGTCGTCAACGTCCCGATCACCTTCCTTCCCATGGTCTGAATCGGCCCCGACTGCTTGCGCCGCTCGGGACTGAACGGCGCGGTGACGGGGCAGGAAGCAGCGGCCACTGTAGCATCGGACGCATGAGGCGCCTTTACGCCTGGCTGGCCGGATTCGTCGGCGGTGCGGCGGCCTACCGCGCGTTCAAGCGCGCGCCGCGGCCGCAGCCCCAGCCCGAGCGGGGCGTCGACCCTGCCGAGGAGCTGAAGGCGAAGCTCGCCGAAGCGCGGGCCGCGGGCGACGACCGCGAGGCCTTCGAGGCGGGGGAGACGCCCGTGGACGAGGCGCCCGACCCTGACGTCGAGGCCCGACGCCGCTCGGTGCACGAGCAGGCGCGCGCGGCGATCGACGAAATGCGCTCCGAGTAGCGCTACGCTTGCTCGACCTGCGGCTGTGGGAGCCGGGGATGTGGCGTGGGAGCCGCAGCCCTGCCCGCCCCGGCTCCTTTTGTTCCTCGTAACGTTCTCGTAAGCATCTCCTTGCGACTGCGTGGATTCCGCGCTTGCGGGCACCTCACCCGTGACGAACAAAAAATCAGGGAGGAATCCACGTGAGGAAATTCACAATCGCGGCAATCGCCGTGTTGGCGCTTGCGATCACAGGAGTCGCCAGCGCATCGCTCGTTCCGGGCGTCTACGACCCGGCGAAGACCGGTTGCCCGACGGCGACTTATACCCACGGCACGCTGCATCTCGCCAAGAACTGCGCGACGGCGACGAACGCCTCTGCGGGCGCCGACATCACCGGCGTCACCGGCGCGTTCACGTCTGCGTCGTTCACGCTCGCGAGCGCGACCCAGTGCCAGGGCGGCTCGCCCCGGTTCGACATCGTCACGACCGACAAGCTGTTCTTCCTCGGCTGCAACAACGTTGCGCCGGTGCTGAACGCCGACGGCTCGGCGACCTACACGTTCACCGCGGCGACAATCGCCGCCGGCGGCAATCAGGTCCCGGTCCCGACCGGCTCGATCACGTCGGCCGACGTGCTGATCGACGTGCAGGGCACCGCCGATCTGCGTGACATCACGCTGAACGGCGTGAAGCAGGTTCCCGTCGTCGGTAACGCGAAGGAGTGCAAGAAGGATGGTTGGAAGACGTTCGACCACCCGCACTTCAAGAATCAGGGCCAGTGCATGAAGTACTCGAACTGGCAGAAGCATCAGATCAAGCATCACGAGCACGGCTCGCACAACAGCTAGTCGTCGCCGACCACTCGAGAGCAAAGGGCCCCGGCAGCTGCCGGGGCCCTTCTCGTTAGACGGCGCGCAGGCGCAGCGCCTCGATCTCCGCCTGCGCGACGCCGAGGCGCGCGCTGATCGCGGACGCGTGCTGGACGAGGATGCGGCCCTCTGACGTCAGTTCGACCGAGCGGGCGCCGCGGACGCGATCGAGCAGGCGCGCGCCGACGGCCCGCTCGAGCGCGAGGATCTGACCGCTCACCGCCGACTGCGTGTAGCCGAGCGTTCGCGCCGCGTGGCTGAACGAGCCCTCCGCGGCGACGGTCTGGAGCGCGACGAGGAGGCGAATCTCGACGCCGGGCCACCGCGCGGCGCTCAGGACAGGCGCGTGTACTGAATCCGCCACTGCTCGCTCCACGCTCCTTCCGCCTCGCCGCGCTCCCAGAGCCAGACGAACGATTCGCGCTCGACCTGCGTGAAGCGCATCCGGAACGGCACGACCGTGCCGTCGTCTGCGCGCTTCTCGTGCCGCAGTTCCATGACGCCGTCGGCGTCGACGCCGCCGGCAAAGTCGAGATAGCCGCCGTGCAAGTCGACCCACGTCTGACGCCAGCACTCGCGCTCGCGGTCGAAGACAGAGACGCTGAGCCCCTGCAGCGTCGTGCCGGGCCTGCCGTCGAAGCGCTCGAGGATCACCGAGCCGTTGAGCTCGGACGTGATCGTGTTCGAGCCGCGGCCGCCCTCCCAGCGGGCGTCCCACTCGCCGACCCAGAAATCGAAGTCACCCGGCACGACTCGAGCGTAGGCCGGGCGAACGTAGAAGACTTCCGAATTCGTGCGCGCTTCAGGCGGCGAGCAGCCGGCGCACCTGGCGGTCGTCTCGCACGGACGACGGTGCGACGCCGAACTCGCGGCGGAACGTGTCGGTGAAGTGGCTGTGGCTCGCGAAGCCGAGCTCGAATGCGAGCGAGGTCAGCGCGCCGGCGCTCTCCGGCAGGCGCTCGAGCGCGAGCCGCAGCCGCAGCTGCATGCGGTACTGGTGGAGCGAGAAGCCCGTGCGGCTGCGGAATACGCGCGCGAGGTGGAACGGCGAGACGCCGAGGCGCGCTGCCACGTCGTGCAGGCCGAGCGGCTCCGCGAGCGACGACGCGAGCAGCTCTTTCGCGCTCTCCATGAGCTCGAAGTGGGACGACGACGTTCCTTCGCGGCGCGCGGTCGGCTCGGGAAGGTGGCGGACGACCGAGCGTACGAGGCGCATCGTCGTCTCTTCGACGAGCAGCGCGTCGGGCGCGGACCCGCGCAGATGCCGTCCGAGCAGATGCTGGTGCAGATAGGCGACCCGGTCGGACGGCGCATAAGTCGCCGTCATCCGCCCTTCGCGGATCGCGCCGCCGTCGGCCTCGAGCTCCTCCACTGCCTGCGGGTGAAGCGCGACGTAGATGCACTCGTCGCCGCGCGTGTCGTGGAGGCGACGCTCGTACGCCTGCCCGGGGTTGTAGAACATGACGAGGTTCGGCGTCGCGAGCACGGGCGCAGCCCCGTGGGGACGGATCCCGACCGGCACGTGCGGGAAGACGACGAGCGGGGAGGCGCTCTCGATCACGTTCACGTCGCGCCACGCCTCGTCGTGCGGCGGGCAGGTGAACTCGGCGATGCCGAAGAGCGGGCTCGAGAAGAGCTGGCGTTCTCTCATGTGCGAACTCTGACGGTCATCGCGTCTCCTGGTTAGAGCACGAACGTGGAAGCGGCCGCGGGCATTCCGGCCCACCGTTGTCGCGACCACGCAAACGCACACGTCACTTGGAGGATCGATGGCCAAACGCCTCATGATCGCGGCGGCAGCAACATTGAGCGTGCTCGCACTCGCCGCGGCGGCGACGGGTAGCCCGTCGGCAGCAAGCCGTTCCACATCGCTCTCGGCAGCGCCGTTCGCACAGGCGTGGGCGCAGGTGCCGCGCACGCCGGCGGCACGGAGGGCGAAAGACGTCCTCGTCTTCGGCATGGAGCAGGACATCGTCGGCTTCAACACCGCACTCACCTGCTGCGGCGCGTACTGGGCGGCGGTCACGGGCAACGTGCCCGAGATGCGCGGCGCCTACAACATCGACAACAACCTGCGCCATGTCCTCGACCTCGTGTCGAGCGCGAAGGCGACGAAAACGTCGCTCACGTTCGTCATCCGCAAGGACGCGTTCTGGAACTGGGGCGGGCGCAAGCTGCCGGTCACGTACAAGGACTTCGTCTACACGTGGCAGGCATTCGTCAATCCGAAGAACGACGTCTCGAACCGCGCCGGCTACGACCAGGTCACCGGCTACACGCACAAAGGCGACAAGCAGGTCACGTTCGCGTGGACGAAGCCGTACGCGGACTGGCAGGACCTCTTCGGTGCGGTCTATCCCTCGCAGGCGATCGCCGGGCTGGACTTCAACAGCCTCTGGACGAGCTGCCTCTGCGGCAACGACGGCAAGCCGATCTCGGACGGGCCGTTCCTGCTCACGAACTACACGAAGGGGCAGGGCATCACGCTGAAGCGGAACCCCTACTGGTACGGCAAGACGCCGAGCCTGAACGAGGTCGACTTCAAGATCATCACCGACACGAACACCGAAGTTCAGGCGATGCGCGGCGGCGAGGTCGACGCGATCAACCCGACCTTCGGCATCAACCTGCTGCCGTTGAAGACCACACCCGGCCTGACGTTCAACCAGGTGCCGGGCCTCTTCCAGGAGCACATCGACATCCAGTTCGGCCCGAAGGGCCAGCCGCTCCTGCGGGCGCCCTGGTTCCGGCAGGCGATCATGATGGGGATCGACCGGCAGTCGATCATCAAGACCGTGTACGGCGAGCTCGCCGGCAACACGAAGCCGCTCGACAGCCTCGTCTACTACCCGGTCGACGCGTCGTACAAGCCGGACTTCGCGAAGTGGAACTACAACCCGGCGAAAGCGCTCGCACTCCTGAAGAAGCACTGCACGGGCGGCCCGTCGTCACCGTCGGGGAGCAACTCGTCGATCTTCACATGCTCGAACCTCAAGGCGTCGATTCGCTACACGTGGACGGCGTCGAACGCGACGCGCACGACGCAGGAAGCGATCGTCAAGGCGGAGCTCAAGGCGATCGGGATCGACGTCGTCGACGCCTCGCTGCCCGCCAACGTCGTCTTCGGCCCGACCGGCGTGCCGAGCGGGAACTACGACCTCGCGAACTTCGCCTGGGTGACGCTGCCCGACCCGGCGGGGTTCGTCCCGACCTGGAGCTGCGGCGGCCTCTCGAACTACCTCAACTACTGCAACCGGAAAGCGACGAAGCTCCTCGACGCGAGCCAGACGGAGCTCGACCCGGCGAAGCGCGCGGCGCTCTTCCAGCAGGCGGACGCGCTCATCGCGAACGACGTCCCGAGCATTCCGCTCTACGCACGCCCGAACCCGCTCATCTTCAAGTCGGGCATCAGCGGCATGAAGAACAACCCCAGCCAGGTCGGGTTCACGTGGAACGTCGAAGACTGGAAGTGGAAGTAGCGCTCCCGCTCCCTCCCGCGGCGCTCGCCGTCCTCGACTTCTGGCTCGGACACTGGTCCGTCAGGAGCCGGGACGGCGAGCACGCAGGGACCGATCTAGTCGAGCGCGTCCTCGGCGGCTACGCCGTCATCGAGCACTGGCGCAGCGTCGGCGGCGAAGAGGGCAAGAGCCTCTTCTACTTCGACCGCTCCGCCCGCACCTGGAAGCAGGTGTGGGCAATCGAGGGGTACGTCAAGGAGAAGCGGCTCGTCCTCGCCGAGCCGGGGCGCGTGCGCTTCGAGGGGCTCGCCTACGTCGACGGCGCGGCGTTCCCCGACCGCACGACGCTCACCGCGCTCCCGGACGGAGAGGTCGCACAGCTGATCGAGCACTCCCTCGACGACGGTGCGACCTGGAAGACGAGCTTCGACGCGATCTACGCGCCGCTCCGCTACCGAAGCTCGTAGAGCCGGCCGTCGATCGTCGTCGCGTAGAGCTCGCCGTTGCCGTCTTCGCCGAACGACGTGAGGCCCGGCAGGTTGCCCGAGAGCCGGGCGGGGAGGGCGGCGCGCCCTTTCGGCCCGACCTTGAAGCTCCAGACCGCGCCGAGGCAGTAGTCCCCGAAGAAATAGCGGCCGCGTGCGGCGGGGAGCGACGCGCCGCGGTAGACGAAGCCGCCGATGATCGAGCAGAGGCTGCCGTCGCTGTGCGAGTACGTCCACACCGGGAAGAGCAGCTTCCCCTTCTTCACGAGCGGCTTCTTGAGGCCGTACACCGACGTGCCCTCGTACCGGCTCCAGCCGTAGTTCGCGAGCTTGCCGATCTGCGCCTTCGGGCGGAAGTCGACCTCCTCCTGCGCGCCGGCGCCGACGTCGGCGATCCAGAGGTCGCCCGTCTTGCGGTCGAACGAGAAGCGCCACGGGTTGCGCAGCCCGAGTGCGACCATCTGCCACGTCGCGCCCGCGCGGGTCGGGTCGATGCGCAGCATCTTGCCGAGCGGCGTCGACATGTTCTGCGCGCGGTTCTCGGGGTCGTTGCCGACGATGCCCTCGATCGAGCCGCCGTCGCCCATGCCGACGTAGAGATATCCCGCGCGATCGAACGCGAGCTGGCCGCCGTTGTGGTTCGGGTGCGGCTGCGTTACGGAGAGCAGCTCCCGCGTCGCGTTCGTCGCCGAGTTGACTTCGATCACGCGCGTGTCGCCCTTCGGGTCGGTGTAATCGGCGTAGAAGAGATGGTTTTGCGCGTAAGCCGGGTGGAACGCGATCGAGAGGAGGCCGCGCTCCTCGTTGTCGGTCGAGACGCGGTCGCGGATGTCGAGGAGCGTCCCGGTGACGGCGCCCGCCTGCACGATCTTCACGCGGCCCGCCTGCTCGACGACGTACAGCGTCGACGGGTCGCCGGGCGCGCTCGTGACGTCCACGGGAGCCGTGAAGCCCGACGCGATCTGCTCGAATGTGAGCGCCTGCGCCCGCGCGCCGCCGCCCGCAGCCGCGCCCGCACACAGGCTGGCGGCGAGCGCGGCCACGGCTGCGGCCAGCGTCGGTGCGAGGAGGGCCTTCACGTGCGCCCGGAGCGTAGGATGCGCATGGTCCACTCGGAAGGGCCACTTTCGCGCATGTCGACAGGACCACTGCTCGCGCTCGACCTCGACCGCCGGCAGCCCCTCGGGCTCCAGATCGAGCGGCAGCTGCGGGCGCTCATCCGCTCGGGTGGCCTCCCCGCCGGCCGGGAGCTGCCGTCGACGCGCTCGCTCGCCGCGGATCTCGGTGTGTCGCGCGGCGTCGTCGTCGGCGCGTACGCGCAGCTCGCGGCCGAGGGCTATCTGACGCTGCGGCGCGGTGTCGCGCCGGCGGTCGCGGCGGTGACGCAGGCCCCTTCCGAACAGTGCGCCGTCGAGGTCGACGTTCCGGTCGCCGCTGCGCGCTTCAACCTGCGCCCCGACCTGCCCGACTTCGCGCTCTTCCCGCGCCCGCAGTGGCTGACCGCGACGCGCGCGTCACTGCAGCAGGCGGCGAACACCGACCTCGCGTACGGCGAGCCATACGGCGCGGTTGCGCTGCGCCGGCGCCTGGCGCCGTTTCTCGCCCGTACGCGCGGCGTGCTCGCCACCACCGATCGCACCGGCGTGTTCGCCGGGTCGACACACGCGCTCCTCACGATCGCATCCGTGCTGCGGGAGTCGGGAGCGACGCGGATCGCGATCGAGGACCCGGGCCACCGCTGGCGGACGCGCGTGCTGCGCGCCTCCGGTCTCGAGCTCGTGCCGGTGCCCGTCGACGCGCACGGCCTGCGCGTCGAGCTCCTCCCCGACGACGTCGCGGCGGTGATCGTCAGCCCGGACCACCAGTTCCCGCTCGGCGTCGCGCTCTCCGCCGAGCGCCGGCGTGCGCTGCTCGACTGGGCGGTCGCGGGCGACCGGCTCGTGCTCGAGCACGACTACGACGGTCACTTCCGCTACGACCGGCCGCCCGCAGGAACGTTGCAGGCGCTGGCACCGGAGCACGTCGCGTACGTCGGCACGCTCAGTCCGCTGCTCGTTCCGACGCTCAGGCTCGGTTGGGCCGTGCTGCCGGCCCGGCTCGTCGAACCGGTGGCTCTGCACGTGTTCGCGAACGCCGTCGCGACGCCGCGGCTGCCGCAGTTCGCCCTCGCCGAGTTCATCGAACGGGGCTACCTCGATCGCCACCTCCGACGCGCGCGCGCCGCGTACAAGCGGCGGCGCCGGCTCGCGGTCGCGACGCTCGAGCGGAGGCTTCCGGGCGCGATCGTCGGCGGCGTGCCGGCCGGCCTCTATCTCCCGGTCGCGTTGCCCGAGGGAACCGACGAGGGGGCGTTGCTCGCCGAAGCGCGGCGGCGCGGGATCGCGGTGGACGGCGTCGGCGAGCACGCGCTCGAGCCGCAGCCGCCGGGGCTCGCGGTCGGGTTCGCAGCCCTCGCGGAGCCGACCTTGCGCCGGGCGCTCGGCGAGCTGGCTGCGTCAGCCGATCGAGCGGCGATGTGAGCGCGCGCGGCGCTGCACGACGTCCTGGACGACCATCGCCTCGACCGCCTGGTGCCCGCCTTCGACGTCCGCGGGCTCGCGGTCGAACGACATCTCGGTTCCGGCGCAGCGGCCTGTGGGCACGTGCCCGGCCGCGAAGCCCGACTCGTGGATGTAGAGCCGCTCGTCGTCCTCGGTGCGGATGAAGCCGTAGCCCTTCTCCGCGTTGAACCAGATCATGCGTCCGCGCATCGGCAGGAACCTTCCGTTCAGGGTGCGTGCGCGGTGCGCTCGCTCCGGTCGGAACGATTCTACCAGGCGCCTACCGATCGGCCCCTTCCTCCGAGAAACCGCACTCGAGACAGACGGACCGGACGCCGCCGTCCTCGACGGCGATTCCCATGGTCACACCGCACGCCGGGCAGATCGGCGGCCGGTCGTCTGTCTCGGATTCGTTGCTCATCCCGTCCCGACTCTAGGGGCAGATACCGATCGTTCTGTGCGTCAGGCGCCGGAGGCACGGCGCGGCCGTCACCGTGGCGCTCAGCGTCTTGCTCACGCTGAACCCGGGGCCGTGCACCGTCAGCGAGCCGGTGTAGGTGCCTTGGCCGTTGCTTGGATCGAAGCTGACTGCGATCGTGCAGTTCGCACCGGGCGCGATCTGCGCGCCGCAGGAGCTCGTTCCCAGGTCGAAGCCGACTGAGACCTCGATGCCGTCGATCGTCTCGGCGACCGCTTCACCGTTCGCGAGCACGAAGGTGTGCGTTCGGGGCGGTGCGCCGTCGCGCGCCGAGCCGAACGAGCCGACACCGTCGAGCGTCACGTTTGCGCTGGGCGGCGGCGGAGGCGGCGGCGCGGCCGGGCAGGTGATGCTCACCGCGCCGTTCGCAGCGACGCTCGTGACGACGGAGGACTGGCGGCCGTTGTGATCCGTGCACGCGAGGCCGTTCAGGTCTTCGATCGCGGTGAACGACGTGCCGTCCTTGCCGGGCGCGCCGTCTTTGCCGGGTGCGCCGTCTTTGCCGTCGACGCCGTCCTTCCCGGGCGCGCCGTCCTTTCCGTTCGCTCCCGGAGCGCCATCCGCGCCTTTCGGGCCGGCCGGGCCCACCGCGCCCTGTACGCCCTGCGGCCCCGGGTCGCCCTTCTGCCCTTGGGCGTTGAAGGTGATCTCCGTCTCGGGCGGCAGGCAGTGCTGGAGCGACGGGTCGATGATCCGGAGCGCGCCCGTGTTCTTCTGGATGCACGCGTGGTAGATGCCGGTGCCTGCGTCCGGGATGACCGCGTAGGCAACTCCGCCCACGATCGCAAAGATCGCGACCGTCGTGATCGCGAGACGCCGGCTTCGCCGGCCGAGTAAAGCGTTCATCGCCCTCTCCCTCTGTGCAGGACGGGCGAGTGCCCGCCGCTCGAACGAGTCTTAGAACGCCGTCTGCGGTGTTGCAATGCTTCGGAGGAGATGCCTGGGTTGTGGCAGACTCAGGGGAGTGGCTTCGCAAACCTGGAACAGCCCCGTCTCCGCGCCGTCGCCGCCGCCGTGGGTGGTTGCGCAAGAGCCGCCGGCGTGGTTCACCGACCTGGCCGAGAAGGAAGGGAGCGCGGACGACGCGGTCGCAACCTGGCGCGAGGCGTTGGTCGAGCTCGGCGTCGTCGAGGTGCGGCTCACCTCGGACGTGCGCGGCGTGACCATCGACTTCGACGGCACCGCGCCACAGGCCGTGAACGACGACAACGCGAAGCCGTTGACGAGCGCGATCGGCCGCGGCGTCGATCGCCTGCGGACGAAGAAGAAGAGCGAAGACGGCGACCGGGCGCGGCGCTCCGCGCGGGACACCGAGAACGACTCCGAGTAGGAGAGATCCCACGAAGTGGGGATGCGCGCTCCCCCGTTCGGCTCGATGATCTCGAGCAAGCAGAGGGGGATTTGGCATGGCTCGGGAAGACAGCCATGCGGCCAAGCGCAGGGAACAGGTGCAGTGGTCGAAAGACCTGATCGCCGCCGTCTGGGCCGACCGGCTCTCGCGCGCGTGCGCGATCGTCGGAGCCGCATCCCTCTGGCTCACCGTCACGCTGACCGAGCCGGCGTTCGTCGCCCCGCTCCTCGGCGCTGTCTTCGCTCTCTGGTACCTGCGCGGCCACCGCGCGTCGTTGCGCGAAGTCGGTGACGAAGACGACGACTGGTTCTAGAACGGATTACGCGTCGGTCAGGTTCTCCTCTTCGACGACGCGTCGCCAGCGGAGCGTGCGAAGCATGAGCGCGAGTGCCGCAAGCCCGAGCACGACGTTGATGGTCGAGAGGATGGCTTTCATCCCGACGCTGAGGCTGAGCAGCGCGCTTCGCGATGCCTGTCCGGCGAGCACGTAGACGAGCAGGACCTGCTCGGTTCCGATCCCGGCCGGGGTGAGCGGCACGATCGTCGAGAGGCTTTGCGCCACCTGCACGCGAAGCACGTTCGTGGAGGTCGCGGGGACATGGAACGCGCGGAGGAGGAAGTAGATCGCCGCCAGCCGCAGCGTCCAGTCGACGAACTGCCATGCGAGGACGCCCTGGATGTAGCGGAGCGGCGTGCGGAGGATCGCAAGGCCCTGCCCGACCCGGCGGCGGAACTCGGCGAGCTTCGCCGCCGCCCATAGCCCGAGCGCGAAGCCGAGAACGAGCATTGCGAGAGCCGTCGCGGTCGCTGCCCGCGGATGGCGAAAGAGCCAGAACCAGTCAATCGACGGCATTCGGTTGAGAAGGTGAACTCCAGGCAGAACGTGCTCGTGAAGCGCCCAGAGAAGCAGTGCGGCCGAAAGCGTTGCATCGACGATCGTCTCGACGACCAACGACGCGGCGAGCGTCGGGTATCGCGCACCTTCGACCCGGCGCTTGACGAGATAGAGCTTGACGAGATCGCCGGCGCGCACCGGCACGATCGCATTCACGCCCGCTCCGGCGGCGTATGCGCCGAAGACCGAACGCCACCGGACTCGGGTGTCGGGGTACGCCGCTGCCAGCACGTTTCGCCACGCGCGGCTGCGGGCGCCAATCCTCGCGACGTGACAGAGCACCGCGAACAGAACCGGCACCCACGCGACCGCTCGCAGATGATCGAAGAACGCCTGGAACGCGTCGAGGACTCCGCCCATTACCGCCAGTTTCGCCAACGTGTGGTTAAGCGGCAATGCGATCAGGAGTTCTGCTGATGCGGCCGTGCCGGGCGGCGGGGGAGACCGGTCGAAAAGGAGTGAACGTGAGGGCTTCTCTCGTAGTGCTCGCCGGGGCTGTGGCGCTGGCTGCGCCGTCGGCAGCCGGCGCCGCGACGGTTCACGTCTATTTCGCCTACGGCGAGCACGGAGTCGCCGTTCATCGTCAAGCGCCGGCAGCGGCGCCCGCGACGGCAGCCGTACGCGCACTGCTGAAGGGGCCGACCGCAACCGAGCGCGACCACGGTCTCAGCTCGGCCGTCCCCACCGGCACGCGGCTTCTCGGATTGAACATTCGTGACCGCGTCGCCAACGTAGATCTCTCGCGCCGGTTCGCCTCCGGCGGCGGCAGCCTGTCGATGAGCATACGGCTCGGTCAGCTCGTCTATACGCTCACCGCGATTCGCGGCGTCGACGCCGTCAGCCTTCGCATCGAAGGCCGGGTGGTGCACGTGTTCAGCGGTGAGGGGCTGATCCTGCAGCAACCGCTCACACGTGCCGCGTACACGGACTTCGTCCCGTGACGCGCGCTACTGGCGAACGACGAGTACGTCGCAGTGGGCTCGTCTCGTCACGCCTTCGCTGACACTGCCGTGCAGCAGTCGGTCGAGCAACGTGCGCTCGTGCGTCCCGACCACGATCAGATCTGCCCCGCGTCGTTCGGCCAAGGCGACGATCGCGTCCTCCGGCTCGCCGACCTCGACGTCGAACTCGGCCTTCGTGTGGTACCCGTCGAGCAGCTCTCGCGCATGCGCGAGCTCCGCGCGGTGCAACTCGGGTGGGTCAGCCGGATCGAACGGACCGATGCCGTGCGCCGCAGCGCCGCTCGGCAGGACACGGGCGATGCTCGTCACGATCAAGACTGCGCCGCTGTCGCGAGCGATCTCGGCAGCTCGCTCGAGCGCCAGAGTCGACGCATGGTCGCGCTCGTAACCGACGACGATTGTCTTCCAACTCATCACGAACGCCCCCTTCGAGTGGAGGCGGCGGCTGGGCCGCCGCCTCCACGGCTTCGCGCTACTTCTTGGTGATTTCGACCTTGCGCGGCTTCTCGTGCGCGGTTTTCGGCACGTGCACGGTCAGCACGCCGTTCGAGTACTCCGCGCGCACATGCTCGCCGTCGGCTTCGAGCGGGAGCTCGAAGCGGCGCGCGAACGTCTTCTCGAGGCGTTCGCGCAGGAGCAGCGCCTTCTCCTTCTTCTCCGTCAGCTCCGTCCGCTCGCCCTTGATGGAAAGCGTGTGGTCTCTGACCTCGATCTCGAGCTCCTTCTCGTCGAAGCCCGGCACTTCGAGCTCGACGACGAGCTCGTTTTCGGCCTCGTAGATGTCGGCGGCCGGCGTCAGCGACGGCGTGAACCCGAGATCACCCAAGAAGCGCCGCATGCGCCGATCCACCAGATCGAACTCGCGCGAGGGCGTCCACTTCTCAAGCAGGGGCATCGCTCACCTCCTTTTCGCCGTGCTGTTCCCCTCGACTGAGCCCGGAGCAATCCGTACTTCCACGCAAACCTGTCGGGGGGAAGCATCCGGATGACGATGGTCGTCCTACAGACGTACGGAGCGGCGCCAGAGTCGAACTGACCTACCGCCGGGTTACGACGGCGTACCGGTTTTGAAGACCGGCTGGGCCACCGGGCCCTGCCGCTCCGCCGCGCACTCTAGTCTTGGCTCGAAATGTCACGTCTCTTTGCGGCAGTCGCCGCGGCCGCGGCGCTCGCCGCCCCCGCAGCGGCGTCGCGCGACCACGTCTTCCGCATCGGCCACGTCACGGACGGCGACACGGTCACGCTCGCGAGCGGCGCGCGCGTGCGCCTCGTCCAGATCGACACGCCCGAGGTCTTCTCCGGCACCGAGTGCTTCGGCCACGCCGCTTCGAATGCGTTGAAGCGGATGCTGCCGCCGGGGACGGAGGTGCGGCTCGTCGCCGATCCGGCGCTCGACAAGGTCGATCGCTACGACCGGCTCCTCCGCTACGTCGTGCGCGTGCGCGACGGCGTGAACGTCAATGTTGCGCTCGTGCGTGAGGGAATCGCTGCGCCGTACTTCTTCCACGGCGACCGGGGGCGCTACGCGAGCCTGCTCACGAGGCTTGCGCTGCACGCGCGCGCGGAGCATCTCGGCCTTTGGGGCGCCTGCCCGCGAACGCCGGTCGACTTCGAACACGCAGTCGACACCGGCAGCGCCGGCTAGGAGGGTTTGGTGGTAGGTCGTTCGTCGGAGGGGTGCGATGGGCGTCGCGATGCAAGGACACAGGGAGCCTCGATAGCGGTGCTATCGGGGCGACCGAGGACGCGGCAGCGCGGCGTCCAGCGCGGCCCTGCGGCTCAAGCGTCCTGCCGCCAAACCCTCCTGCACCACGTTCACGTCGACCTCGAAGTGCCGTACCTCGAGCTCGCGCTCGACCAGGTAGCGGTCGTCCTCGGGGAAGAACACCGCGGCGTCGAGCTCGTCTCCGGCGAACGCCTTCACGTCGCCGATCGAGTCGAAGAGCAGGATCGTCTCGAACTCCGCGTAGCCCGCGCGCTCACGCCGCAACACGAGCGTGCCGCGGGAGCCCGGAATCGCCCGGGCGCCTTTCATCCCCGTCTCTTCGACGTAGGCCGCGTACGCGTCGCCGTCCTCGGCGAGCGTCGTTCCCCGCCAAACGCGCGCGATCATGCGCCCTCGAGATACGAGGTGTCCCACCCGACGGGCGCGAACGCCTGCCCCTCGGCTGCGGCGCCGATCGAAAGCACCACCGTCCCGTCCTGCTTCGCGAACGCAACGCGCTCGAGGCCTGCGTCGCGCACGAAGACGAGCGTTCCGGCGGGAGCCTCCACCTCGTCCTCGCCGAGCGTGAACGTCGCGTGGCCGCTCAACACGATGTAGAGCTCCGGCGCTCCGGACTCGGCCTCGGTGTGCCGCTTGATCACCTCGTCGCCGTCGGCGCCGCGCCAGGCGTTCGCGCCGAACGTGCGGATGTCGAAATGGTGCCGGATCGGGGCCCAGTAGGGCCACTGCTCGGCGGCGATCTCGTCGAGGTGCGTTGCGCTGTAACCGCTCATTTGGGCCTCCCAAGGGTCAGTAACCGGTGTTACACTAACACAGGTTATGGGGGCTCTGGAGCTCATCCGCGATTTCGTCAACACCGCCGACTTCGAGGCGGGGGAGGACAAGCTGGCCGACCCCCGAGGGCTCCAGTACTGGCTCGTGTTCCATGGTCTCGCAGAACTGCGTGACCGCGCAACCGAGGCGGACGTCGCCGACGCCTGCGCGCTCCGCGAGTCCCTGCGCGAGCTGCTCCGCGGCCACAACGGCTGCACGGTCGACCGCGACGCCGCCTCGGAGACGCTCGACGCCGTGGCTCGCAACGCCGGACTCGACGTGCGCTTCGCCGACGGCGCCATCCGCTTCGTCCCGCGCAAGAAGGGCACCGCCGGCGGGCTCGGGCTTCTCCTCGCCGCCGTCGGCCAGGCGATGGCCGACGGCTCGTGGCAGCGCCTGAAGGCGTGCAAGTCCGACACGTGCCGCTGGGCGTTCATCGACCTCGCGCGCAACCGCTCGCGCCAGTGGTGCGACATGGCCGTCTGCGGCAACCGCGCGAAGGCCCGCACCTACAGGTCGAAGAGTGCGTAGGCTCGACGGAGCACTCCAAGGAGCGGAGGTGCCGGCTTTGCCGGCGCCGGAGCGGGGTGCGAGTGCGTAGGCTCGACGGAGCACTCCAAGGAGCGGAGGTGCCGGCTTTGCCGGCGCCGGAGCGGGGTGCGAGTGCGTAAAGGGGTGCGCGTTGGCGCGCCGCTCTTCCCGGCGGCGCTTGCACTCGGAGCGTCGTTCGGCGTGCTCGCGCGCACCGCGCACCTCGGCGCAGTCGCGGCGGTGTTCATGTCGGCGACGACGTTCGCCGGCTCCGCGCAGGTCGCGACCGTCTCCGTGCTCGGCGCCGGAGGAGGCGTCGCCGCGGCCGTCGCCGCCGCGCTCCTCTTGAACGCGCGTTACGCGCCGATCGGGATCACGATCGCGAGCTCGTTCCGCGGCTCCGCCCTCAGGCGCTTCACGCAGGCGCAGCTCGTCGTCGACGAATCCTGGGCGCTCGCGGGCGGTGGAGGCCCTCGCTTCGACCGCCGCGTGCTGCTCGGCGTCGGCTCGACGCTCTGGGTCGGGTGGGTCGGCGGCACCGCCGCCGGTGCGCTGCTCGGCCACGCGATCGGCGACCCGTCCAAGTTCGGCCTCGACGGCGCGTTTGCCGCGCTCTTCGTCGCGCTCCTCGCGGCGCAGCTCACCACGAGCCGGCGCACCGTTGCAGCGATCGGCGGTGCGTTGATCGCCGTCCTCCTTATTCCCTTCGCGCCGCCGGGCGTGCCGATCATCGCGGCGACCGCCGCCGTGCTCGTCGGCTGGAGGCGCACATGAGCGCAGCCTGGATGGCAGTGCTCTTCGTCGGCGCCGGCACCGTCGTGCTCAAGTCCGTCGGGCCGGTCGGCGTCGCGCACCGGCGGCTGCCGGCACGCGTCGACCAGCTGCTCGGGCTGATCGCGCCGTCGATCCTCGCCGCGCTCGTCGTCACCGAGGCGTTCGCGAGCGGGCGGTCGCTCGTGCTCGACGCGCGGCTCGCGGGCGTCGCGGCCGGGCTCGTCGCCGTCCTCCTCCGCGCCCCGTTGTGGGCGGTCATCGTCGCGGGCGCCGTGGCAACAGCGCTCGTGCGGCTCGTCAGCTGAAGCGCGCGAGGAGCTCGTCGGGCGGCAGATCGGCGAGCGAGTCGAGGACGAGGTCCGCCTCGTCGAGCCCGAAGTCGCGCGTGACGTTGTTCGGGATCGCGACGACGAAGATGCCCGCCGCGCGCGCAGCCTTGACGCCGTTCGGCGAGTCTTCGAAGACGACCGCTTCCGCTGCGTCGACGCCGAGAACCTCGAGCGCCTCGAGATACATCGTCGGATTCGGCTTCGCGCGCTCGCGGTCGCGGTCGGCCGTGAGGATCGCGTCCCAGCCGTAGGCGCGCTCCAGCCGCTCGAGGTGCATGTCGATCCAGAACCGCGACGAGCTGGACACGATCGCGCGCTTCAGGCCGTGCCGCTCGGCGGCCTCGATGTAGTCGGCGATCCCCGGCCGCAGCTCCTCCGCCTCGATCAGCGAGATCTCGTGTGCGTAGCGGCGCTCGTTCAGCGCCTCGCGCTCGAGCGGCTCGCCGACGAGATCCTCGAGATGGTCCATCGGGCTCCAGACGCCCGTCGTGCCGACGATCGACGCCCATTTCTCGGGCGGCAGCTCCTGGCCGTGCTGGCGGTAGAGCCACTCCCAGCCGGCCCGCGACGCCGTCTCGGTGTCGAGGATGAGGCCGTCGAAATCGAAGAGGAACGCGCGGATCGCCACGGCGATGCAGAGTACGTCCGCCACGTAGGGTTTGGGCATGGAGCGCGGTGTGAAGGTCGCGTGCGCGCAGGTCGAACCCGTCATGTTCGACCTCGAGCGTACGCTCGACCGCCTCGAGGAAGTCGCGGCCGATGCCGCGCGGAACGGCGCCGAGCTCGTCGTCTTCCCGGAGACGTTCGTGCCCGTGTATCCGTCGTCCCGCTGGGCGAAGGCGTTCGCCGGCTGGCAGAACGAGGGCGCGAAGCAGACGTTCGCGCTCCTCGCGCAAAACTCGGTGGCCGTCGGTTCGCCCGCGGAGCGCCGGCTCGGCGCCGCGGCGAAGGAGCTCGGGATCTGGCTCGTCACCGGCGTCAACGAGATCGAGAGCGACCGTCCCGGCACGCTCTACAACTCACTCCTCTACCACTCGCCCGACGGCGAGCTCGCGCTGCACCACCGCAAGCTCGTGCCGACGAATCACGAGCGGCTCATCTGGGGCCAGGGGGACGGGCGCGGGCTGCACGCGGTCGACACCGGCTTCGGCCGCATCGGCGGGCTCATCTGCTGGGAGAACTACATGCCGCTCGCACGCGTCGCTCTGTACGAGTCCGGCGTCGAGATCTACATCGCGTCCACCGCCGACGACGGCGACGAATGGCAGGCGACGCTCGTGCACATCGCCCGCGAGAGCCGCGCCTACGTCATCTCGCCGTGCCACTTCCAGCGCGCGTCGTCATATCCCGACGACTTTCCGCTTGCGTCCGAGCTCGAAGGCGCCGACACACTCGGCCGCGGCGGCAGCGCGATCCTCGCGCCCAACGGGTCCTACCTTGCGGGACCGCTCTACGACGAGGAAGGAATCCTCTACGCCGACCTCGACCCGTCGACCCTGCTCGCCGAGCGGCAGCGCTTCGATCCTGTCGGGCACTACAGCCGGCCCGACGTCCTGGAGCTCAGCGTTCGCGCGCCCGATGCGACGCCGAGTACACGTCCTTCCGCGCGATCAGGCCGTTCCTGATCGGGAAGACGTCGACGCCGTCCCACTCGAGCTTCCGCCCGTCCTTCTCGACGTTCAACGTCCACTCGCAGACCGCGAAGTCCTCGCCCGTGTGCATGCTGCGCGTGCGGAACGTCATGCCGGGATTGCCGGCGAAGATGCGCGCGATGTGCTCGCGCACCGCGTCCGCGCCCTCGGCGCGTTCCTCGGCGGTGTGGTTGTCGAAAACGATCTCGGGATGGTGCAGCGCGTGGATCGTGTCGATGTCCTGCCGGTTCCACGCATCGTTGTAGCGGCCGATCAGGTCGGCGACCTCTCCAGGATTCATGCGGGGAGTGTCCCACGCCGGCGCAGCACGCGCTCGTCACCGACGCGCCGGGTCAGCCCGTCGGCGTCGAAGCGCTCGAGCAGGAGCTGAGCCGTCTTGCGGCCGACGCCGAGCAGGTCACGGAAGCGGGCGAGCGCGATTCGGCCCTCAGTCTCGAGCTCCGCGACGAGCGCGGCCCGTGCCTGCTCGTACGCCGCGGCCGAGATCGCGAAGCCGTCGCCGACCCGGACGAGTCGCCCCTGCTCTTCGAGGAAGCGCGCGAGCGCGGCGTCGTCCACCTTCACCGGTTCGAGCCCGAGCTCTGCCTCGAGCCGCGACGCCGCCTCGGCGCGCGCGCCGAGCTCCGCGCTCGACCCCGGCCGGTAGAGCTTCGCGCCCCGGCGCTCGAGCCCGAGGCGGGGCACGACGGCGGCGGCCCACGCGTCGGACGGCGGCGGGATCCCCGGGTCGAGCGGATCGGCCGCAGCGAGGCGCGCGTCGAGCTCCGCGCGCAGCTCGTCGAGCCAGGCGCTCGAGAAGACCCAGCCGCCGGCACGCTCGATCCCCGTGAGCTCGCCGAGATGCGCGAGCGAGACCTCCCTCACCGGCTCGTGCACGGTCGCCGCGATCTCGCCGCTCTCGACGAGCTCCATGCGCTCGACGCTCGCATGTCGAGGCGGCGACGGGTCGATCACGACGCCGCCGCCGACCGTCGTGCCCGCGCGCAGGATCACGCGGTCGCCGCGCGCGGCCACGACCGGCTCCGCGAGTCGAAGCTGCGCGTAGCGATCGCCGACGCGCACCGCGCGAGCTACGACGCCCGTTGTGCCGTGGTGCACGTGCACCCGCGAGGGGATCTCGGCGAGGGCCTCGAGCGCGACGTCGAGGCGGTAGCTCGTCGCGTACGCCCCCGCGGCGACGAGCGCGTCGCCGCGTCGCAGCTCGTGCCGCTCGATTCCCGGCAATGCGAGCGCGACGCGCTAGCCCGCCTCGGCGCGCGACACGGGACGGTCGTGCACCTGCACGCTCCGCACGCGGACGCTTCGCCCGCCGGGCTCGGCGCGCAGCTCGTCGCCTTCGCCGATCGAACCCGACCAGAGCGTCCCGGTCGCGACGGTGCCGATGCCGCGCAGCGTGAACACGCGATCGACGTAGAGGCGAGTCGGCGCGTGCGAACGATCGCGTTCGACTGCAACCGCCGCGAGCGCCGCCCGCAGCTCGTCGAGCCCGGAACCGGTGCGCGCGCTCACCGCGACGACCGCGACACCCGGGAGGAGCTCCTCGGCCTCCGCGCGCGCGAGTTCGAGCGTCTCCTCGTCGACCGCGTCGATCTTCGTGAGCGCGACGACGCCGCGATCGATGCCGAGCAGCCGGAGGATGGCGAGATGCTCATGCGTCTGCGGCCGTGCGCCCTCGTTTGCGTCGATCACGAGGAGGAAGAGATCGATTCCGGACGCGCCGGCGACCATCGTGCGCACGAAGCGCTCGTGCCCAGGCACGTCGACGACCGAAAGCTGCGTGCCGTCGGGCAG
>JBGPLW010000009.1:0-18416 GCA_041486645.1 Gaiellaceae bacterium
GCCGGATGACGCCCCAGGCGCGGCGCGGTTCAGCACGTTCGGCCGCGGCCCGTAGCGCTGCTACGCGCCGCAACCGCCCGCACTGCCCCGCTTGGCCTGGAGCGCCCCCGACTGCGGCCGAATTTCACATCAACCCTCTAGCGGCGAACCCAGGCGTCCGCGCCGCGGGTCAGCTCCTCCACGTGCGGCGGCAGCTCGCCCCGCGCGAGGTCGGCGAGAGTCACCTGCTCGAGCACGGAACGCACGCTCGCACGCAGCGCGATCCAGACGTCGCGGAGCTTCGCCGACGAGCCGACGTACTCGAGATCTTCCGGTGGATGGCCGCGCACGTTGGCAAGCGGCCCTTCGACCGCGCGAATGACGTCGGCGAGCGAGATCTCTTCCGCGGGCCGCGCGAGCGTGTAGCCACCCTGTTGTCCGCGCCGGCTGTCGACGATCCCGCCGCGGCGCAGGTCGCGCAAGATGTTCTCGAGGAAGTTGACCGGGATGCCCTGCGCCTGCGCGATGTGCTCGGCCGTCACGAGATCGCCGGCGGCTGCGAGCTCGACCGCCGCGCGGACCGCATAGTCGGCTTTTGCGGTGGTGCGCACCGCCTGATTATGCTCGCCGTATGTCCGAGACCTCGCTCACAGGCGGCTGTCTCTGCGGCGGCGTCCGCTACGAGATCACGGAACCGCTCCTCAAGATGACGTACTGCCATTGCACGCGCTGCCAGCGGCGTACCGGCACCGCCGCGTCGGTGCAGGTGCGGGTCGCGCCCGGTTCGGTTCGTTTCGTCCAGGGGGCAGAGCTCGTCAAGGGCTGGCAGCCGCCCGACCACGGCTTCGAGAAGTGCTTCTGCTCCGACTGCGGCGGCGCGCTCTTCAGCCGGCATCCCGACGGCACGGTCTGGAGCGTGCGCATGGGAACGCTCGACGCCGATCCGGGCATGCAGTCCTCGCATCGGCAGTTCGTCGCGTACGCCGCCACCTGGGAGCCGATCCCGGACGACGGCGTCCCGCGCTTCGACCAGGCGGCGCCCTAGAGGGAGACGAGGCGCGTGCCCGTCGCCTTGAAGGTCGCGTAGGCGACGCCGCCGCGCTCGAGCTCGAGCCGCTCCACCGACGACGAGGTGACCTCGGCGGTCACCGGGCCGATGCGCACGCGCACGCGGTTGCCGACCTCGAACACCGAGCCGACGTCGCCGCGCACCACGTTCAGCGGCGAATCGTGCGTCGGCTCGCGCGAGACGGCGATCTCCCACGGGTAGACGACGACGCCCACCTCGCCGGTCGCGTCGTCGGTCGAGAAGACGCGCTCCCCGCTCCCGAGCCGCACCTCCGTCAGGCCGTCCGCCGGCGTCGCGACGCCGTGCAGGAGGTTCGCGCCGGTGAACGAGGCGACGAACGCGTCAGCGGGCCGCGCGACGAGCTCCGCCGGGGACGCGAGCTGGCGGAGCGTGCCGTCGACGATCACGCCGACCTCGTCGGCGAGTGCGGCGGCGTCCTCGTAGTCGTGCGTGACAAGCAGCGTGGGGAGGGCGAGCTCGCGCAAGAGCTCGTGCAATTCGCTGCGCACCTGCGCCTTCGTGTGGGCGTCGAGTGCCGCGAACGGCTCGTCGAGCAGCAAGACGGCGGGCTCCCGTGCGAGGGCACGCGCGAGCGCGACACGCTGCCGCTCCCCGCCGGAGAGCGCTCCGGGTCGCGCATCCGCCACGTGTGCGATGTGGAACCGCTCGAGCAGCTCGTCGACGCGTGCCTTGCCGGCGTACGCGACGTTCGCACGCACACTGAGGTGGGGGAACAGCGCGTACTCCTGGAAGACCAGTCCGACGCGGCGCTCCTCCGGGCGCCGGTCGATGCCCATCGCGGTGTCGAGCCACGCCTCGTCGTCGAGCGCGACGCGCCCACGTGCACGTGAGAGACCGGCGATCACGCGCAACACCGACGTCTTGCCGGCACCCGACGGCCCGACGAGCGCGACGGTGCGCTCGACGTGCAGCCCGAGCGCTAGCTCGAAGCTGCGAAGCGGAAGCGAGATGTCGAGAGTGAGGGCAGCCATTTGAGGGTGACGAGGAGGGCAGCGCTGACGACGATGAGCAGCGCGCTGACGGCGAGGGCGACGTCGAAGTCGACGTCGAACTCCGAGTAGACGGCGAGCGGTAGCGTCTGCGTGACCCCGCGCAGGCTGCCCGCGAACATGATCGTCGCGCCGAACTCGCCGAGCCCGCGTGCGAAGGCGAGGGCGGCTCCCGAGGCGAGGCCGGCGCGCGCAAGCGGGAGGACGACGCGGAAGAACGTGCGCACGGGCCCCGCGCCGAGCGTGCGTGACGCTGCGACGACGTTCGCGTCAACGGCCTCGAAGGCGGCGATCGCCGAGCGGACGTACAGGGGGCTCGCGACGAACGCGACCGCGAGCACGACCGCCGTCTGCGTGAAGGGGATGCTCGTATGCAGCAGGCCGGTGCGCCCGAGGGCGGCGAGGAGGCCTAGCCCTGCGACGGCGGGCGGCAGCACGAGCGGCAGCTCGACGAGGGTGACGAGCGCCTCGCGCCCCCGGAAGCGGCGCGCGAGGATGACGGCCGTGGGCGTTCCGAGCACGAGGATCAGCGCCTGCGCGGCGAGCGTCGTCTTCAAGCTCACGAGGAGCGCGTCGGTGACGACGGGATTTCCGAGCTGCGAGACGAGTTTCGAGGGCGGCACGCGCGCGAAGACCGCGATCACCGGCAGCGCGAGGAACGCGAGCGTGACGAAGCTCGCGACGAGCACGAGACCTCCGACGAGGGCGTTCCGTCTCACTTGGGGGCGAGGAAGCCCGCGGCGCGCAGCTTCGACTGCGCCCAGGGACGCTGCAGCTTCGCCACGAAGTAGCGGGCGGCCGCGAGGTTCTTGCTCGACTTCACGACGGCGACGGCGTACTGCACGATCGGCTGTGCGCTCCAACGGATGCCGATCGTCGCGACCTTGCCGCGCACCGTGCGCGCGTCGGTCGTGTACACAAACCCCGCGTCGGCCTCGCCCAGCGCGACCTTCGCGAGCACCTCGCGGACGTCGCTCTCGTTGCTGACGACGTTCTTCAGCGCGTCGTCGAGGCTGAGGTTGTGCAGCACGATGCGGGTGTAGTCGCCGACCGGCACGCCGGGCGCGGCGACGACGAGCTTCACGCCGCTCTTGCGCAGGTCGAAGACCGAGTGGATCTGGGCCGGGTTCGACTTCGGGACGATCAGGATCAGCGCGTTGCGCGTGAAGACGACCGGCTTCTCGACGAGCCCCTGGTCGTACAGCTGCTGCGGCAGGGAGGTGTTCGCGGAGGCGAAGACGTCGGCCGGCGCGCCCTGCCTGATCTGCGCTGCGAGGGCGTTCGAGCCCGCGAACGAGTAGCGCTGCGTGTGGTCGATCTGCGGGAAGACGTTCGTGAGCGACGCAGCCGCGAAGATCGTGAGGACGGCGCCCGCGATCACCGCTCGACCATCACCGACGTCGACTTGATCACGGCGGTCGCCGGGGAGCCCGGCTCGAGGCCGAGCTCCTCGACGGCGTCGCGCGTCACGATCGCGACGATGCGCGTCGGTTCGGTGACGAGGATCTCGACCTGCGCGAGCAGCCCGTCGACCTTCACCGCGCGCACCGTGCCCCGGAGCCGGTTGCGCGCGCTGACGTGGTGCGAGCCGTCGTCCCCTCGCAGACGCGCAATCTCCTTCGCGGTCACGGTGCGGCGGTTCGCGCTGTCGCGGCGCGTGCGGATGTGGCCGTCCCGGTCCCAGCGGCGCAGTGTGTCGAGGCTGATCCCGAGCGCCTGCGCCGCCTCGCGGGCGCTGTAGACGTCCTTCGCCATGCCCGGGAGTGTACCTAGGAAATGCCTATGTGAATACCCGGGTGTGCCGATGGCTCGAGCCAGCGGAGGAGGCGCACGAGCCGCGCCTCGGGCAGCGAGATGCAGCCCGCCGTCGAGCCGACGGCGACGTGGAGGAAGATTGCCGAGCCACGCCCGGCCACGACCGGGCGGGCGTTGTACTCGATCACCGCGAAGTAGCGGTACTGCGGCGCGATCCGCCAGAGCGCCTCGCTGTCGCCGCCGAACGACGGCCGGGCGTTGCAGGCGACGTGCCGGAACGTGTTGTACGTGCCGGAGCGCGGATCCTCGTCCCACCAGTCGCCGCAGAGGAGCCGGTGGTAGCGGAGACGGATGCCGGGATCCGGCGCGATGCCGTACACGGTCGCGCCGAGGCGGAACGTGCCGGTCGGCGTCGAGCCGTCGCCTTCGCGCTTGGCGTTCGACAGGCCGCTCCGTCCGAGCCGCGCCGTCCACGGGCCGGCGACCCGCTGCCAGCAGCTGCCGCTGCGTTCCCAGAGGCTGAGCGCGGCGGTCGTCGCGCCGGCCGGCGCCTTCACGGTGACGAGCTGCGTCGAGCCCGGCGGCGCGGGGAGCGAGACGCAGGCGGCGGCGAAGAGGGCGGCTACGCTCATCCGCACATGGTTGCGGTCCCCGCAAGCCCGCCGCCGTTCGTGGCGCGAGTCGAGCGCGTAACGGCCGCGCAGCTGCCGTATTCGTGGCATCGCGGCTGCCCTGTCGGCCCGGCGCAACTGCGACGCGTGCGGCTGCGCTATCTCGGCTTCGACGGCAAGGCGCACCTTGGACAGCTGATCGTCAACGCGCGCGTCACTGCTGACGTCGTCGGTGTCTTCCGGACGCTCTACGGCGCACGGTTCCCGGTCCGGCAGATTCGGCCGATCGACGTCTTCCACGGCAGCGACTCGCGCTCGACCGCGGCCGACAACACGTCGTCCTTCAATTGCCGCTACGCCGTCGCCGCGGGGCCGAAGCACTGGTCGATGCACGCGTACGGCGAGGCGATCGACATCAACACGGTCGAGAACCCGTACATCCAGAACGGTCGCGTGTCACCGGCCAACGCGAAAGCGTACGCGGATCGCACGAACGTGCGGCCGGGCATGGCGGTCGAGGGTGGCGAGCTCGTGCGTGCGTTCACGCGCGCCGGCTGGAGCTGGGGCGGACGCTGGGCCGGGTCGCCGGACTACCAGCACTTCTCGACGAACGGCCGCTGACTGCACCGCGGGCGACTGCAACCTGACTGAAGTCAGGTTGCTTGATGATCCGGATTGCGGATGCCCGCCGCCCCGATCACCCCGCCGACGCAGATGAGCACCCCGGTGATGAGCATCGCGACGTGAAAGCCATGCGCGGTCAACCCGCCGGTGCCGCCCGAGGCGGCGATGCCGACGACGGCGATCGCAACAAGACCTGCCACGCGGGCGACCGCGTTGTTCACACCGGAGGCGACGCCGGCGTCGGCCGGCCCAGCGTCGGACAGCACCGTCGTCGTGAGCGGTGCGACGGTGAGCGTGAGCCCGAATGCGAAGCCGAGGAGCGGCGGCAGCAGGTCGAGCCAGTAGCTCGGATGCTCGGGAAGCCGCGCGAGCGCGAGCGTCGACGCGCCCGCGATCAGCGGGCCCGCGGCCATGAAGAGGCGAGGCCCGTAGTGCATCGAGAAGCGTCCGGCATAGCGCGACAGGAAGAAGAGGACGATCGTCACCGGGATCGTCGCGAGGCCTGCACGGAACGGCGAGTAGCCGGAGATCTGCTGCAGGAAGAGCACGAGGAAGAATCCCCACGTCGAGAGGCCGCCGTACACGGCGAACGTCTCGACGTTCGTGACACTGAAATTGCGCTTGCCGAAGAGCCGCAGCGGCAGCATCGGCTGCCGGACGCGCATCTCCCAGACGACGAAAGCAGCGAGCAGAACGGCGCCGCCCGCAAGGCCGCCTGCGACGACGACGTCGCCCCAGCCACGCTGCGGCTGTTCGATGAAGCCGAGCACGATCCCGCCGAGGCCCGCGGCGCAGAGGAGCCCGCCGACGAAGTCTACGCGCGTGTCCGGTTTCCGCTGCTCGTGTCGCGGCAGCTTCGTCAGCGTGAGCGCGAGCGTCGCGATTGCGATCGGCACGTTCAGCAGGAAGATCACGCGCCAGCTCGAGATGCCGATCAGCCAGCCGCCGAGGAGGGGCCCGATGACGGTGGAAATGCCGCTCCACGCTGTCCAGGTGCCGATCGCCGCCCCTCGCGCGGCGCCCGAGAACGTTCCGGTGATCACGGCGAGTGACGCCGGCGTGAGCAGTGCGCCCGCGACGCCCTGGAGGCCGCGGAAGACGATCAGGGTGTCCGCGTTCGGAGCCACCGTGCAGAGAGCCGATGTGAGCCCGAACGTTGTAACGCCGAGGGCGAACAGGCGGACTGCACCGAAGATGTCCCCGAGTGACCCACCGACGAGGATCAGCGAGCCGAGCGTCAGCAGATACGCGTCGACGATCCACTGCTGGGCTGCAAGCCCACCGCCGAGATCGCGCTGGATCGACGGCAGCGCGACGTTCACGACCGTGGAGTCGATGAAGACGATCGACGAGCCGAGAATCGTGGCAATCAGCGTGAAACGGGCGGCCGACGTCACATGAGCGAGAATACGTTGGTGAACCGATGGAGCCCTCGTGGCGAATAGGGGGCCGATGGACGGATCGCAACCCAAGCGCTACGGCCGCGGGCTCTTTCTTGCGACCGTCGCCGGGGGGCTGTCGTCTCTCGCGTGGGGCAAGCCGGTCTGGAGTCGCGTCTCCTCCGCACTCTCCCCCGCGGAGGGGCTCATCCCGTTCGTCCCGAAGAGCGGTTGGCGCATCTACACGGTGTCCGGCTCGCTGCCGAGCTTCGATCCGGCGACATGGCGGCTCCAGGTCAGCGGCCTCGTCGAGCAGGAGCTCGTGCTCAGCCACCGCGAGCTCCTCGCGCTGCCGCGGGTGACGCAGGTGTCCGACTTCCACTGCGTCACCGGCTGGACGGTCAAGAACGTCCGCTGGACCGGCGTGCGCATCACCGACATCTTCGCGAAGGCGCGGCCGACGCCCGAGGCGAACGCGCTGCAGTTCATCTCGGCCGAGAAGCCGTACCTCGACTATCTGACGATGGAGCAGGCGCTGTTCCACGACGTGATGCTCGCGTACGAGATGGACGGGAAGCCGCTCGCGCGCGAGCACGGCGCGCCGGTGCGGCTCGTGATCCCCGAGATGTACGGCTACAAGAACGTCAAGTGGCTGAACCAGATCAATCTCGTCCCCGAGGCGCAGCCCGGGTACTGGGAGTCCCTCGGCTACGACCGAGACGCCTGGGTCGGCCGCTCGAACGGCTACCACTCGTGAACTGGGTCCGCCGTTTCTCGCGCACGGAGCGCACGCTGCACTGGGTGAACGCCGCCGGGTTCTTCCTGCTGCTCGCGACCGGGCTCATCCTCTATCTGCCGCGGCTGTCGATCCTCGTCGGCCGGCGGCCGGTGGTGAAGGACATTCACTTCTGGGGCGGCGTCGGGTGGATCTCCGCGCTCGCGCTCGTGGCGCTCCTCGGCGACCGGCGCGGACTGCTGCGCACCGCGCGCGACCTCGAGCGCCTGGAGCCGAGCCGGCTCAACGTCGGGCAGAAAATCAACGCGCTCCTGACGGCCGCCTTCGCGGTGCTCTTCCTCGCGTCTGGCTTACTGCTCTTCTTCGGCGAGCGCGACACGCGCTTCCGCTGGGCGAGCACCGTCGTCCTGCACGACGGGCTGCTGTACGCGTCGCTCGCGCTGCTCACGGGTCATCTCTATCTCGCGCTGATCCATCCGGCGACGCGCCACTCGCTGCGCGGCATGACGACGGGCAAGGTCAGCGAGGAGTGGGCCCAGCGGCACTACCCGCGCTGGTTCCGGCCCTAGTAGATACGACAACGGCCCGCGTTGCCGCAGGCCGTTACCGTCGGGGAGGGACTCGTGAAGCGCTAGGAGGGACGCACGCCGAGCGTCACCTTGATGTCCTTGGAGGAGCCGTTCCGGGTGACCGTGACGGTGATCGTGTCGGACGGCTGGTGCGCGCCGACCTGCGCGGTGAGCTCGTCGGCGGTGGTGATGGAGTTGCCGTCGATCGCGGTGATCACGTCACCGGCCTTGAGGCCGTCCTTATCGGCGGGCGAGCCGCTCACGACCGAGGTGATCTGCGCGCCGGAGGTCGATGCGTCCGCGACGCGAATGCCGAGGTAGGCGTGCTGCACCTTGCCGCCGGAGATGAGCGTGTTCGCGACGCTCTTCGCCGCATCGGCCGGGATCGCGAAGCCGACGCCGTCGTTGCCGCCGGAGTCGCTCTCGATCTGCGCGTTGATGCCGATCACCTGGCCGCTCAGGTTCAGCAGCGGGCCGCCGGAGTTGCCGTGGTTGATCGCGGCATCGGTCTGGAGCGCACCGGAGATCGAGTAGTTGTTCGGCGCGGTGATCGTGCGGTTGACCGCGCTGATGATGCCGGCCGACATCGACTCGGGCAGGCCGAACGGGCTACCGATCGCCGCAACGCTCTCACCGACCTGCACGGTCTTCGACGTGCCCCACGTGAGCGGATGGAGCAGCGAGGCGTCGGTCGCGACCTTGATGACCGCGATGTCGGTCGAGTCGTCGCTGCCAACGAGCGTCGCCTTCGCCGTCTTGCCGTTCTGGAAGCGGACCTTGATCGAGGTCGCGCCGTCGACGACGTGCGCGTTCGTGACGATGTCGCCCTTCGTGTCGATCACGAAGCCCGAGCCCTCGGCCTGCGACTGGCCGCCGCCGGGGGCAAAGCTGGGCGCGCTCGAGCCGGTGACGACGGTGATGTCGACCACGCCGGGCGCGGTGTCCTTGTAGATCTGGGTCAGGGTCGTCGTGGCCGTCGCGACCGTCTGGGCCGCCGGCTGGGCCGGCACCGAGGCGACAACGGTCGCCGTCGTGCCGCTGCCGGGCCCCGTGGTGGTCGCGTAGATCGCCGCTCCGGCGCCCCCGCCGAGGGCGAGAGCCGCTCCGACCGGCGCGATTCTGTGGAGAAGAACGTGTCTGTTCACTGGGCGATGGCTCCTGGTCTTGAAGAGGGTGTGAGCCCACTGTGCCCACATCGGTTAGGAGCCGCATGAGAGTCGGTGAAGGGCTGGTTAAGAACCGCGAGATTCCCCTCAAGACCCGGGTCGCGGCGGCCGATGAAGACGTAGGAATGACGGATTTTGACGAGGGCATCGTCGAGCTGTACGCAGAGCACCTCTCGCGCAAGGCAGCGTCGATCGTCGTGACGATGGCCGTGAGCGGGGCAATTGGCGGCGCCGTCCTCGGAGCCGTTCCGGGCCTGCTCTCCCACAGCATCATCTCGCCGGGCGCGAACTACTTCGCCGTGCTCCTCGGCGCGATCGCCGGCGGCTTCCTCGGCCGCTCGATCGGCGAGAAGCGCGCCGTCGGCTACCGCCTCCAGGCGAAGCTTGCGCTGCACCAGGCGCAGGCCACGCGCCGGCTCGCGCCTGTTGCTGCGAGGCCCGCCGTCGCTCCGGCGGCTCCGGCTCCGGCACCCGCTGTTCCGGCGGCTCCCGCCGTCGCGGCACCCGTTGCGCCCGCTCCGGCACCGGCGCCGTTCACCGCCGCACCTGCACCTGCGCCCGCGCCGCTTGCGCCGCCGCCGAGTGCACCCCCGCTTCAGCCGGCGGCACCCGCGGCTTCGCCGCTCGTCGCCCCGGCACCCGTTTCCGCACCGGCTCCGGCCCCGGCCCCGGCTCCGCCTCCGCTCATCGCGGCTGCGCCCGTCTCGCCCCCGCCGGCTCCGCCGGCCACCCCGACGCCTGAGCCCGAGGAGCCGCGCGTCTCACTCGCACCGCCTCCGGCGCCCGCCGTCGCTGCCGTCCCGCGGCTCGTCGAGCCCGCGCCGGCGATGCCGCCGCTCTCCTCCTCCGGGAACTAGCGCGCAGACCGTACCCCGTGTATGTGCCAAGCTCCGGCGGTGGTTGCCGTTGCCGTTGCCGTGGCCGTCATCGTCGCGAAGCCCGATCCGCGAAGGTTCTTTCGATTCGATCTTCGACAGCGTGTCGCTTCCGTCTCGCTGATCGCCGGCTTCGACGGGGCGAACAACGGCTTCAACTTCGACGGCTACGGGCGCGGAGAGCTGCTCGTGACCGTGCCGCTCGGCTGGCGAGTGCACGTCACGTGTACGAACCGCGCGAGCGTGCGGCACTCGTGCGCCGTCGTGCAAGGCCCGATGACCGCGCAGCCCGCGTTCCCCGGCGCCTCCGTCCCGGATCCGGTACGCGGGTTGAGACGTGGACACACGGCTGCGTTCTCCTTCGTCGCGACGAGGCGCGGCGCATTCCGCCTCGCCTGCCTCGTGCCCGGACATGAGGAAGCCCGCATGTGGGACGTGCTCGAGGTCGTGCGCGGCGGGACGCCGTCGATCACGGCGCGTCCGGGCCCGTAGCTACTAGGGCCGCTCCCGCGCGAGCGTCCGCAGGTCGCCCTCGACGAACGGCGGCACGAACGGGAACGCGTACCCGGTGCGCTCGTCGCCGCGCCGGTCGATGAGGACGAGCAGCCGACGGCCGCGTTCGACGCCGTAAGCGGCTGCGGCCGCGGGAGGGGCGACCACGACGACCGGCCGCTCGGCTGCGGGCAGCCGCCGCACGAGGCGCCGCAGCTCCTCCAGGCACGGGGCGCAGCCCGTGCCGAGGAAGACGACGGCCGCCGTGCGCCCGGGTGGGGCGGACTGCGGCGCAGGCCGCGTGCCGGGCGCCCACGTCGTCTGGCCGTGCAGCTCCGGCAGGGCAGGCGCGGAGCCGCGTGCCGCATAGGCGTGCACGAGCATGGCCCCGACCGCGCCGAGCGCGGCGGCGACCAGCACGGTCGCCGCGGCGAGCGGCAAGGGGACGCGGGTCGGACGGGTTGCGACCGCCCGCTCGGGCACGCTACGCGTCTCCGCCGGAACGCCGGCGCAGGATCACGGCCCAGTAGACGAGGACTGCGGCGAGCAGGCCGATGGGGAGCGCCCAGCTGAGCAGGGAGCCGGCGAGGAAGGAGGCCGTCACGTCCATGAGAGCTCCTCGGGTCGGGGCGCGGGCCGGGGCTCCGGGCCGAGCCACTGATAGAAGGCCGCCACGGCGGCGATCGTGAAGGCGAGCGAGCCGGGGACCCACATGACGCCCGCTGCGAGCTGTTGGTCGGCGAGCGCGCTGAGCCCACCCATGCGGTGGGGGATCGAGACGTACGCCGCGTAGAGCGGCGTGGATGCGAACCCGAGCACGACGGCGAGCGCCCAGCTCGGGAGCAATGCCGCCGCGAACCAGCCGGCGCGACGAAGGTGGTTGATCCGAGCGCGCACCGGCGGCATCTCGAGCAACGATCCCCACCAGAGGAGGGACGTGGCAATGAAGCTCACGTGCTCCAGGACGTGAATGCCCTCGCTCCGGACGGCGGCGTCGTAGAGCACCGGCATGTGCCACAGCGCGACCGCCGCGGTCATCAATGCGAGTGAGACGGCAGGGCGCCGCAACGTACGGCCGAGAAGACGGAACGCCGCGGAACCGGCGAGACCACGCGCCACCGTGCGCCGTGCCGTTAGTGGAAAGCCGAGCCACAGTCGCGGCCACGGGCGGCCGAGCACGATCAGCGGCGGCGCGACGGTCATCAGGACGACATGCTGCGTCATGTGCAGCGCGAACGACGTGTCGGCCCAGCCGTCGAACGGCGGCTCGAGCACGAAGAGGACCGCGAGCACACCGGCGTAGAACGACGCCTCGCGCGCGCGCCGTGCCCTGCCGCGGCCGCCGAGCGCATACAGCGCCGCGGCAAGCACGCACACTGCGAGGGGGCCGGCGGACATCTAGAGCAGGTAGAGGACGATCCAGGTGAGGACCGCGAGCCCCACGAGGAACGTCCAATAGAAGCTGAGCGCACCGAGCTCCGCGCGCACGAGCGAGACGGGGTCGCGGATGTCGTGCCCTTCTCGATAGGGATCGCCCGATGCTTCGCCCGGCGCGATGGTGCGCTCACCTGCGTGCCAGCCGCGGTAGCGCACCGAGGTTGCGACGACGGTCTCGAGCCAGAACATCGTGCAGAGGACGAACAGGAACAGAAACGCCGTCCACCCGAAGTACACGCTTGCGAAGCCGCCGTCGGCGGGACCGAACCCCTGTTGCGTCCACGCGATCGCCTGCAGCACGAGCGCCGCCACGCCGAGCGCGAGTGCGGCCGCTCCCTTCTTCCGCCACGCGGGGCGGTTGTCCGCGCGGTGATCGCGGAGACCGAGTCGAAGCACCGCCGCGCTCGCGACAAGGCACGCTGTCACGATCGTCCCCCACGTAATCGACGTGTCGACATGCTTCGGTTTCCACATCCCGGCGTTGTCGAGCGAGCGGAGATAGAAGTACGCGAAGACGAAGGCGAGGAAGAAGAACGCCGATGCGCTCGCGAGGAGGTGCCCGGCCGAGACGAGGTTGCGCGCGAGAATCTCCGGCGGCTCACCCTCCACGGCCTCGTAGTCGGTGGTCTCGCTGACGAGCTCCATCAATCCCTCCCCGCCGGTGCGCCCGCGGGAACGGCGACGGACGTCGGCGTCTCGCCGTAGCCGTACGGGTCGGTCGAGAAGACGGGAATCCGGTCGAAGTTGTGCACCGGCACCGGCGAGGGCAGCTGCCACTCGATCGACTTCGAGCCCCACGGGTCAGTCGGCGCCGGCACGCGGACGAACACGAGCGAGCGGACGAAGTTGTAGAGGAAGAGCAGCAGCGAGAGGCCGAGCACGAATGCCGAGACCGAGACCCAGACGTTCAGGAACTGGAGGTTGTGCGGATACGTGACGACGCGACGCGGCTGGCCGAGGAACCCGACGGCGAAGAGCGGTCCGAACGTGGAGTTGAACGAGATGAACATCGTCCAGAAGTGGATCTTCCCCAGGCGCTCGTTCAGCTCCAGGCCGGTCATCTTCGGCAGCCAGTAGTAGATCGCCGCGAAGAACGTGAAGACGAGTCCGCCCATGACCGTGTAGTGGAAGTGCGCCATCGAGAAGAAGCTGCCGTGCGTCGTCACGTCGCTCGGCACGTCGGAGAGGAAGACCCCCGAGAGCCCGCCGATCAGGAAGTTGAAGAACCAGGCGAGGCAGAACAGCATCGGCACGGAGTACCGGATACGGCCGCGCCAGAGCGTCATCATCCCGCAGATGAACGTGATGCCGGTCGGGATGGAGATCAGCTCCGTGGAGAGCATGTAGAACGGCCGCAGGTCAGCGTTGATGCCGCTCACGAAGAGGTGGTGCTGCCACACGAAGAACGAGAGCAGCGTCACGCCGAGCAGGCCGGCGACCGCGAGCCGGTAGCCCCAGAGGGGCTTGCGTGCGAACACCGGCAGGATCTCGAGCACGATCGCGAAGCCCGGCAACGCGAGGATGTAGACCTCGGGGTGCCCGAAGACCCAGAAGAGGTTCTGGTAGAGGTACGCGCTGCCTCCCCCCGCCGCGACGAAGAAGCTCGTCTGCGCGGTCCTGTCGAGCATCGCCATTGCCAGCGTTGCGATGAGCACGGGCGCCGCGAGCACCATCAGCACCGAAGTGGTGAGAACGCCCCAGACGAAAATCGGCAGTCGCGTCCACGTCAGGCCCGGCGCGCGCATCGTCACGATGGTCGCGATCATGTTCAGGCCGAGCAGCGTCATCGAGATCCCGACGAGCGCGAAGAAGAGGATGTAGCAGTCCATCCCAGGGTTGCTTTGCACGTTCAGCGGCGCGTAGCCGGTCCAGCCTGTCGGGAAGCCGCCGAAGAAGATCGTCGTCTCGAGGATCACGCCGCCGGCCATCAGGAGCCAGAAGGTGAGCGCCTCGATGCGCGGGAACGCCATCCGCCGTGCGCCGATCAGGATCGGCACGAAGTAGTTGCCGAACGGGCCGAGGAGCCCGCTCGTGAACATCCCCATCATCATCGTGCCGTGGACGCCGACGATCGTCAGGTACGTGCCCGCCGGCCACACCTGGTGGTCGGGGCGCAGCAGCTCGATGCGGATCAGCATCGCGTTCAGGCCCCCGATGAAGAAGAAGAAGCCGATGCCGACGAGGTACTGGATGCCGACGACCTTGTGGTCGGTGCAGAGCCCGAAGTACCGCCCGACGCCCTCGCCCTCCTTGACGCGCAGAGACGGCGGGTAGCCGCGCAGGCGGGCGAACGGGTAGTTGAAGAAGCCGAGGCCGATCAGGAACCCGAGCACACCGCAGGTGTACGCCATGAAGACCGACAGCTCGTTGTAGTCGACGTCCGCGAAGTAGGCGATGCTCGGTCCGACGATCCCGTGCGCAGCGAACCAGCCGACGTACCAGCCGCCGATGCCGAGCAGGCAGCCTGTGAGCAGGTTGAAGCCGACGAGGCGTCGCCACACCGGCGGGCGCTGTGCGACCGCGATCGTGCTCATCCGGCTCTCCTCTGCGGGTCGGGGTAGTACGTCTTCGCGTACGGCGGCAGGTACTTCGCAACCGGCGCGAAGTTCTGCTGCTGCTGCTTGACCCACGCCGTGAACTGCGACTCGGGGACGATGTGGCCCGTCGAGAACATGTAGCCGTGCCAGAGCCCGCAGAGCTCAGCGCAGTGGATGTGGAAGGTGCGCGGGCCCTTCGTCTCCAGGAAGGCGACGTTGTCGACGCCGGGATTCGCGTCCGCCTTGATTCCGAGCTCGAAGGCCCAGAACGAGTGGATCGCGTCGAGGGACGTGACGTGGAACTCGATCGTCGTGTCCGCCGGGAGGAAGAGCTCGGACGTCTCGAGCCCCCCGTAGGTCGGATAGCGGTACGTGAACTCCCACTGCTGGGCGATCACCTGCACGGGGAGCTTCGTTCCGCCCGGGACGGCGATCGGGCTCGGGCCCTGGCCGCCGCCTGAGCCGTTCTGGAGCAGTTCGTACGTGCCGAAGCCGGCGAAGAAGAGAACGACCACTGCGCTCGCCACGAGCCACAGCACCTGGATGCGATTGTCGTTCCGGAGCGGGGGGCCGTCGACGAGCTCGCCGCCCGTGTGCCGGAACTGCGTGAGCGCGTAGGCGAAGAACACAACGAGCAGGCAGATGATCGGCGTGAGCACGGCGACCATCCACGTGTTGTCGGACACCTGCTGCGCCCCTTGCGCGCTTGCGTTTCCGGGTGGGAAGGCTGGGCCGGCGAAGAGCGCGACGAGCGGCGTCGCGATCGCGCTGAGCACGACCCAGGCCACGATGACCCGCTTCGCGTGGTTCGGCTCGGTGGCGGTAACGGTCGACATCGGGCTAGACGACGTCCAGGAAGCCGTCCATATACCCGATCGTCTGCATCGGCCCGCCGAAGCCGTAGAGCCAGCCGGCGGCGCAAGGGACGAGACACTGCCAGCGGTAGTGACCCTTCGCGCCCGTGTGGAACGTGAACTGAATCGTCCTGTGCGCACTCGTAAGCGCGCACGGTGCGTAGTCGCACGGGTTCTTCGCGGCGTCGGGAACGGGCGCGATGGGGACAACGAGCCCGTACTGGGCGACGGCGAACGTGTGTGACGCATCGTCCGGCGGCATCACTTTCAGCGGCTTGCCGTCGACGATCATGATGTTGCCGTCGACTCCCTGCGGCCGCGCGTAGAGCGGGTTCCGGAGGCCGCTCGCGCCGTCGAAGTTGTAGATCGTCATGTGCACGGTCGCGTTCGCCGGCAGCCGCCACACCGTCGAGCGGCGCCACTTCCCCTGGGTGTC
Organism: Gaiellaceae bacterium; assembly: GCA_041486645.1. Classification (GTDB taxonomy): domain Bacteria; phylum Actinomycetota; class Thermoleophilia; order Gaiellales; family Gaiellaceae; genus Palsa-739. The sequence continues at coordinate 15,530 of JBGPLW010000009.1, forward strand.
GCGCACGAGGTACGACACCCAGTCCGGGTGCCCTGGGCTGAGCGAGGGACCGACGGCAGCGACGGTCTCGACCGTCAGGTCGACCACAGGGTGGCCCGCGACCGACCGCACCGGCAGCGTGTACGAGGGTGAGCCCGCGTCGGTGGTCAGCTTCGAGACGTAGAGGCCGATGAGCACGCCGGCCGCTGCGGCGGCCGCCAGGACGACGAGCAGCTTCGATACGGTGGGCCCCATCCGCGGGCGATCTTCGTCCTCCGCGCCCCGCCGGGTGGCCTAAATGACCGAACTGTCATGCCCGCGTCATTTACAGGTCATGTGCCGGGCGTTAGTGTCGGGCTCCGGCGGCCGGACGATCGGGAAACGATGCGAATCCTGGTGATCGAGGACGAAGTGCGCATCCAGGCCTTTCTGACGAAAGGTCTGGAGGCCGAGGGCTACACGGTCCGCGCCGCGGACAACGGTCGCGAGGGCATCGTGCTTGCGACCACCGGACGGTGGGATCTCGTCGTGCTCGATCTGCTGCTGCCGGGGCTCAACGGCCTCCGCGTGCTCGAGGAGCTTCGCCGCGCCTGCCCGCAGCTGCCGGTCATGATCCTCTCCGCGCGCACCGATCTCGAGACGAAGCTGAAGGGGTTCGAGCTCGGTGCACGGGACTATGTGCAGAAGCCGTTCTCGCTCGACGAGCTGCTCGCGCGGATCCGGGTGCAGCTGCGCGGTTCGCGGCCGCTCGACGAGGAGCACGCGCTACGCGCGGGTTGCCTCGTGCTCGACCTCGCGCGGAGGCAGGCGCGGATCGGCGAGCTCGTGACCGATCTCTCCGATCGCGAGTTCCGCCTCCTGCATCAGCTGCTGCTGCACGCGGGCGAGGTCATCAGCCGCGAACGCCTGCTCGCCGAGGTCTGGGGCTATTCCTTCGATCCCGGCTCGAACGTCGTCGACGTGTGCGTCCGCCGGCTGCGTCAGAAGCTCGGTCCCGACGCCCCCATCGAGACGATCCGGCATGCGGGTTACCGGCTGGCTGCGGCGTAACTCGATCGAGGCGGCGTGGGGAGCGTTCGCCCTCGCGAACTGGGTCGCCATGATCCTGTGGCCGAGCTGGGAGACGATCCCCTTCCACTTCGTGTGGATCAGCCTCACGATCGTGTACGGCTTCCGCGTCTGGTCGCGGCCGGCGACGGCAGCGGTGCTCGTAGTCGTGATCCTCGGCACGGGCGTGAGCATCGGGACGGATGCGTTTCGCGGCATCCAACTCTGGGGCGAGCTCTTCGAGGTGCCGCTCATGTCGGCGATGTTCCTGGCGATGGTCTGGCACGCGCGTCGCCGTCAGGCGGCGCTCCGGACGTTGGCGGGCGTGGCAGAGACGCGCGCCCTGCTGCTCGAGCGGCAGGAGCGCTTCGTACACGACGCGTCGCACGAGCTCCGGACGCCCGTGACGATCGCGCGCGGCCACCTCGAGCTCTTGCGCTGGGAACAGCCGGATGCGCCGGAGCTGGCGGTCGCGCTCGACGAGCTCGAGCGGATCGAGCGGATCATCGGGCGCCTGCTCCTGCTCGCGAAGGCCGACCAGCCGGGCTTCGTCCGGTTCGCCGACGTCGAGATCGACCGGTTCCTCGAGGACGTCTTCATGCGCTGGTCCGACGTCACCGAGCGTGCTTGGCGGCTCGAGGTCGACGTCGCGGGGGTCGTGCAGGCCGACGAGGAAGCTCTGCGGAGTGCGCTGGACGCGCTGCTCGAGAACTCGGTCAAGTACACCGAGCCGCGCGCCGCGATCGAGCTGCGCGCGCACGCGGCAGGAGGGGAGATCGTGATCGAGGTCGCCGACGAAGGCTCCGGCGTTCCGCCCGAGGCACGCGAGCGGATCTTCGACCGCTTCGCGCGTGTCGACGATGCGCGAACGCGTGCACAGGGCGGTGTCGGCCTCGGGCTCGCCATCGTCGAGGCGATCGCAGCGGCGCACGGCGGCAGGTGCACCGTCGAGCCCCGCGACAAAGGCACGATCTTTGCGTTGCACCTGCCGGTGCGCAGGCGGCCTGAACCGCGCCCGGCCGAGGAGCCGGCAGAGGCCGCGCCGGAGCTCGCCCCTGCCTAGCGGCTAGGCGACGCGGGCGAGCTCGGTCTCTTCGTCCTCGGCTCGCAGGAGCGACAACTCGAGCGGTTGCGACGGGTGGAGGGTCTCCCGGCCGGGCGTGACGGGGAGGCGGTGAGCAAGCCGCACGACAAGCGCGAGCGCGCCGAGGAGCCCGCGCGCGAGCGCCGAGGTCACGATGATTGCACTGCTCTGCGTCATGTCCGGGATGCTACCGGTCCCGGATAAAAGAGCCCTGAGAGGGGCGTTAGAGGAGCTTAAGAATCGAGTGCGGCGCGCAACGAGGCGACGTACGCACGGAGTGCGTCCGGCCCTTGCTCGGCGACCTCCACCGCGCGCGAGCCGACGACGATGCCGTCCGCAAGCTCGGCCGTCGCGCGTGCGTGGTCGGGCGTCGTGATCCCGAAGCCGGCATAGAGCGGCACGTCGACGAGTTGCCGGGCGCGTTCGACGAGACCGGCGAGGGCCGGCGACAGATCGCCGCGCGCGCCGGTCGTTCCGGTCAGCGTCACGAGGTAGAGCCAGCCGTCCGTCTGCTCACCGGCGTAGCGGATGCGCTCGTCGGTCGACGTCGGCGCGACGAGTTGCACACGCCGCACCTCCGGACGCTCGCCGGCAGGGAGATCGGCGACGATCAGGCTCGTGCCGCCCGAGGCGCGCGAGTCGTCTGCGAAGCGCTCCCAGCCGTACGCCTCGAGGATCGACGAGTACGTCATCGGGATCAGCGGCTTCTCGGGGATCAACTCGCGCGTGCGCGCGAGCACGTCGAGGCACGCCCGCGTCCGCATGCCGCGCTTCAGC
>JBGPLW010000010.1:0-18309 GCA_041486645.1 Gaiellaceae bacterium
ATCGACATCACGCTCGTTCGCGGGCTGCTGCTCCCGTCGGCGATGACACTCGCAGGGCGCTGGAACTGGTATCTGCCGGCCTGGACTGCCAGCGCGCTTCACATTCGGCCCGGCCGAGCCACGCCGACCGATTGACGGCGACGGCTTGCTGGGTCATCGCCCTGGAAACCGCAGCGACTTCAGCTGGGCTCGACCTCGCAGCGCTCTGCCTCAGACACTCGTAACGCGGACGTTTCGTCGGTGGCCGCGCGCGTCCGGTCAGGTGGCACTTCCCGGAAGCGTCAACCTCGGATGCGGCCGAGCATCGACAAGGAGCGCGCGATGAAAGGACGACGCGGCGGTTGAAATCTTGCGCGGGTTCGCTTCCCGCCGCCTCCATCTTCGGCTCAACCAAGCCGATTTCAGGGCCGGTCGATTGAAACGATTTTCAGTCGGTCGGCTCTTCTTCTTCGCGGCGCGACCGGGCGAGCGCCTCCATCGCGTTCTCTCCCTCATGCAGATCAAGGGGGCGGTTGCTTGGCGCCCACCCTCTCCGTCGAAGGGGCGTACGCCTCCGGGCGCCGACCTCGGTCGTGGGCACACTCAGCGCGTGTACCTGTTGCGCTGGCGAATCGGCGAAGCCCTCGCTTGCACCTTGCTCTGGGCCTTGAACCGCGTGGTCGACCGGCCAATCCCGGTTAGCGCCCTCGTGCGAGTTGCCCTCGATGACCGAAAAGCTGAACGGGAGACCTCGACTACTACCTAAAGCCCGATGAGATGTTCGTTCGGTCTTACGCTCAGTGGGCTGCCACACGGAGCGGCGACGCTCGTCTCCAGCGGGAACTCGCCGACTCACCGCGCCTCAGCACCTTTCCTGCGGTGCTCTTATGCTGAGCAGTGGGACACCGATGATTTCAAGCCGATTGGCGATGAACTCGACCGGCTAATGGAGGATCTTTCATGGTCAAGATAAGCGGCGGCGATGGCTTAACCGATGATGAGAGGGTGAAGCTCATCCAGACGGCAACGGGCGTCTCCGAGAGCCGTGCTCGCGGGATGCTCGCTCGCTCTGAGGGCCGCGCTGCCGGCGACGTCACATTCGGTGGTCGACCGCGCGACTTGCGCCGTGCCGAACCCGTGTTCCTCATCTACATCGCGACCGCTACGTCGGAGACCGTTCAGGCTGTCCGCTCAGACGACAACTGGCGATTCTGGCGGAGCTGGTCCCCGAGTTCCAAGCCGTCAACTGGGCCGCTCGTTCCGCTAGTTCCGGCGCATTGATGCAAGTCACCATGCTCCTGGCCGACTCTGCGCAGGCGGTCGGCGGCAAGTTGTATGTCCTCGGTGGGGGGTGGACGGTTGCTGGTCCCGCACCCACGCCCATGGCGCTTGCCATCAAGATCGAGGTGCCGTGGGATCGCGGGAACATCACGCATCAGCTTGTCATCGAGCTACTCGATGCCGACGGCCAGCCCGTTGAAGCGCCGATGCCCCCGGAGGGCGTGCCGGCTCCAATCCGCTTAGAGTCGGCCTTCGAGGCAGGCCGACCGCCCGGCCTCAAGCCAGGGACCCCGCTCGATGTTGTGCTCGCGATCAATTTCGCGCCGTTCCCTCTTGAGCCAGGCGCACGTTACGAGTGGCGTCTCTCGATCGGCGGCTACGACCAGGATTGGCGCACCGGCTTCTCGATCCGCGCGTTGGAGTAGGAAGCTCCGCGGCTCGATTGAAATCTTGCGCGGGTTCGATTCCCGCCGCCTCCGTCTCAGGGCCGGCCGATTGAAGGAATGACGGCACCGGCCTAGAGCTGAAGCGTGCCGTCGAGCCACGCGCGGCCGACGACCACGCCGTCGAGCCCGAGGTCGCGCACCGCCTGTACGTCGGAGGCGTCGCGGATGCCGCCGGCGGCGAGCACGCGGCCCGCATAGCGGGCTCGCACGTCGCGCAACAGCTCGAGGTCGGGCCCGCCTCGCGTGCCGTCACGTTCGATCGCGGTGCAGACGACGGTTGCGACGCCGGCGTTGGTGCAGCGCGCGAGCGCCTCACCGGTCGTCAGCTCGGACGACTCGAGCCAGCCCGCGGTGCGCACGATGCCGCCTGCGACGTCGACGGCCACGGCGAGCCGGTCTCCGACCGCATCGACGAACGCGCGCAGCGGCGTCTCGCCGAACGCGGCGGTGCCGACGACGACGCGGGCGACGCCGGCAGCGACGAGCGCTTCCGCGTCGGCGGGCGAGCGGACGCCGCCGCCGAGTTGCACCGGCACCGGCGCGGCCGCTGCGACGGCCGCCGCGGCGAGCTCGACGGGAGCCCCGCCGTCCCGCGCCGCCGCGAGCGCGACGACGTGGACAAACGGTGGGCGGGTCGCGGCCGCGCGCCGGACGAGCTCGAGCGGGTCGCCGGCATCGACCTCGATCCGGTCGAAATCGCCGCGCAGGAGCCGCACGGCCTTCCCGTCGAGAACGTCGACGGCGAGGAGGATTGCAAAGTCACGTACCAACGTGTTACTATGGTAACACGATGGCATCGCGCGCGACTGCAGAACCCCGACATTGGCCGACGAAACAGCACCGAGATCTCTTCGGGGCGATCGCGTCGCTCCGGAATCCGGACGAGGCGGAGCGCTTCCTCCGGGACCTCTGCACGAGGTCGGAGCTGGACGCGATGGCGCACCGCTGGGAGGTCGCGCAGCTCCTGTCCGAGGGGCTGCCCTACCTCGAGGTCGCGCGCCGCGCGCAGGCATCGACGACGACCGTGACGCGGGTGGCGCAGTGGCTCCGCAACGGCGAGGGCGGCTACGCACTGGCGCTGCGCCGCCGCCGCCGGTCGAGCTCCTGAGAATCGCGGTTCCCTCGAAGGGGCGCCTCCGGGAGCCCGCGATCGAGCTCCTGCACGACGCGGGGCTCGGCCCGGAGACGCCCGGCGACCGCGCGCTCGCCTTCCCGTGCCGGAACGCGCCGGTCGAGGCGCTGCTCGTCCGCGCCGACGACATCCCCGAATACGTGCAGGACGGCGTCGTCGACTGCGGCATCACCGGCCTCGACATCGTGCGCGAGCGCGGCGCCAATGTGACGGAGCTCGCCAGGCTCGGCTTCGGCGCCTGCTCGCTCGAGGCGGCCGTGCCGACCGAGTCGACGGCGCAGTCGCTCGACGACCTCCGCGGCGCGCGTGTCGCGACGAGCTTTCCGCGCCTCGCGCGCGAGCTGTTGCCGGGCGTCGAGCTCGTCGACGTGAGCGGTTCCGTCGAGCTCGCGCCGCGGCTCGGCCTCGCTGACGCGATCGTCGATCTCGTCTCGAGCGGCAGCACGCTCCGCACCAACGGTCTGCGCTCGGTCGGCCGCCTCCTCGAATCGGAGGCCGTGCTCATCGGCCCGAGCGAGCCGCGCGATGAGGCGCAGCAGCTCGCGGGAGTCTTCCGCAGCGTCGTCGATGCGCGCGGGGCGCGGTACCTGATGCTGAACGCGCCCGAGTCGTCGCTCGAAGCGATCTGCGCGCTCGTGCCCGGCTCGCGCGCGCCGAGCGTCCTGCCGCTCGCGGAGCCCGGCATGGTCGCCGTGCACAGTGTCGTTCCCGCGCAAGATGTGTGGCGACTGCTGCCCGCGCTCGAGGCGGCGGGCGCGTCGTCGATCCTGCTCGTGCCGCTCGAACGGATGCTCGCATGAGCAGCAACCTGACTTCAGTCAGGTTGCAGTCGTTCCGAAAAGACTGCAACCAGGTTGAAACCTGGTTGCAGAGAGCATCGGGATGAGCGTCGCCGAGATCGTCGACGATGTCCGGCTGCGCGGCGATGCGGCGCTGCGCGAATGGTCGCTTCGCCTGGATGGCGTCGAGCCGGCGCGCGCGACGCCGGCCGCCGGTGTCCCCGGCGACGCGGTGCTCGCGCTCGCCGACCGCGTGCGCCGCTGGCACGAGCTGCAGCGGCCGGCCGACATCCGGCTCGAGGTCGAGCCTGGGGTCGAGCTCGAACGGCGCTGGGTGCCGCTCCGCTCGGTCGGCGTCTACGTCCCGCGGTCGCTCGTCTCGACACTCGTCATGTGCGCCGTGCCCGCGCAGGCGGCGGGCGTGGAGCGCATCGCCGTCGTCACGCCGCCGCACGGCGCGGAGCTCGTCGCCGCAGCGGCGGCGCTCCTCGGCATCGACGAGGTCTGGGCCGTCGGCGGCCCGCAGGCGATCGCCGCGCTCGCGTACGGCACCGAGACGATCGCGCGCGTCGACAAGATCGTCGGCCCCGGCAACGCGTATGTGAACGAAGCGAAGCTGCTCGTGTCGCGCGACGTCGCGATCGACCTGCCCGCCGGCCCGTCGGAGGTCGTCGTCGTGCTCGGCCGGGGCGGCGACCGCGAGATCGCCGCGCTCGAGCTGGCCGCACAGGCAGAGCACGGTGCGGACGCGGTGTGCGAGCTCGTCGACGGCGACGATCTGGAGCTAGCGCTTGCGGAGGTGGAGCGGCGCGCCCCGGAGCACGTCGTTCTGCTCGGTGACGCCGCCGCGCTCGCCGGGCGGATTCGCAACGCCGGCGCGGTGTTCGTCGGCGAGAGCTCGCCCGTGGCGAGCGGCGACTACGCGACCGGCGGCAACCATGTGCTGCCGACGAACGGCTGGGCTCGCTCGGTCGGCGGACTCGGGCTCGAGACGTTCCTGAAGCCCGTCACCGTGCAGCGCCTCACCGCCGCGGGTCTCGCGCGCGTGCGCCCGACCGTCGAGGAGCTTGCGGCGATCGAGAACATGCCCGCGCACGCACTGGCGGTCGTGCGATGAGGCAGCTCGCGCCGGGGTTCCGCCCCTACGAGTGGGCGCCGTCGACCGAGGAGCTCGCGCGCCGCGCGGGCCTCGACCCGTTCGAGATCGTCCGCTTCGACGGCAACGTGCCGCCGCTGCCGCTGCCGAGCTCCCGGCCTGGAGCGATCGCCGCCGCGCTCGCCGACGTGAACACGTACCCGCACGGCGGCTATCCCGGCATCCACGAGGCGATCGCCGCCTATGCAGGCGTCGAGCCGGAGAACGTCGTGCTCGGCGCCGGCGGCGACGATCTCATCCTGCTGTGCGCCCGCGCGTTCGCGGGCCCCGGCGACGTCGTCTCGGTGCCGCCGGGCCCGACGTACCCGCTCTTCCGCGTCGCGGCCGAGCTCGCCGGCGCAACGGTCGGCGAAGAGGCGCCCGTCCTGACGTTCTGCTGCCGGCCCGGGAATCCGCTCGGCGACTTCCCGCCGCTGCCCTCGGCACGCCCGCTCGTCGTCGACGAGGCCTACTTCGAGTACGCCGGCGAGACGGCGGTGCCGCTGCTCGACGACGGCGTGATCGTCATCCGCACGTTCTCGAAAGCGTTCGGGCTCGCGGGCGCGCGCATCGGCTTTCTGCTCGCCGCGCGCGACACGGCGGCGGAGCTGCGCGCACGGCAGGCGCCGGCACCGGTGTCGACGCTCTCCGTCGCGCTCGCGCTCGCCGCGCTCCGGACGCCGCCCGACGTCGCCGCCGTCGTCGAGGAGCGCGAGCGGCTGGCCACCGAGCTGCGAGCGCTCGGCTTCGAGCCGCTGCCGTCGCGGGCGAACTTCGTCTTCGTGCCGACGTCCGACGCCGCGGAGATCTCCGAGCGCCTGCTTGCGCGCGGCTACGTCGTCCGCGCACGCGAGGACGGCATCCGCATCACCGTGCGCGACCGCGAGGACGACGACCTCCTGCTCGCCGCGCTCGGCGGCGAGGACGCTCCGGCCGGCCGCAGCGTCCGGCATATCCGCGCGACGGCGGAGACCTCGGTGCGCGTCCGGCTCGGGCTCGACGGCGCCGGGCGCGTGCGCGTCGCCACGGGAACGGGCCTCTACGACCACCTCTTCGAGCAGCTCGCCTTCCACGGCGGCCTCGACCTCGTTGTCGACGCCAGCGGCGACTGGGAGACCGGCCCGCATCACACCGCAGAGGACACGGCGATCGCGCTCGGCGAAGCACTCGACCGCGCGCTCGGCGACCGCCGCGGGATCGCGCGCTACGGATCGGCGGTCGTGCCGATGGACGACGCGCTCGCCCGCGCCGCCGTCGATCTCGGCGGGCGCCGCGGAGCCGAGATCGACCTCCAGGAGGATCCCGGGCTCGCCCGGCACGCGCTCGAGAGCCTCGCGCAGTCCGCGCGCATGACACTGCACGTCAGCGCGACCGGCCGCGATCCGCACCACGTCGCCGAGGCCGCTTGCAAGGCGGTCGGCCGTGCGTTGCGCGACGCGGTTCGCCGCGACGGCGCCGAGCTGCCTTCGACGAAGGGGCTCCTGTGAACGTCGCGATCTGCGTGTACGGCGCGGGCAACGTCCGCTCCGTGCAGCTCGCGTTCCAGCGGCTCGGCGCGAAGGCGGAGATCGCCGAGGAGGCGAGCGCCGTGCTCGACGCCGACCTTGCCGTCCTGCCGGGCGTCGGCTCTGCCGCGTCCGCGATGGCGGGCCTGCGGCGGCGCGGCCTCGACGCCGCACTGCAGGAGCGCGCGGCCGCCGGCAAGCCGATCCTCGGCATCTGCCTCGGCCTTCAGCTCGCGCTCGACGAGAGCGAAGAGGACGGCGGCGTCGCCGGACTCGGCCTCGCGCCCGGCCGCGCTGTGCGCTTGCGGGACGGCCGCGTGCCGCGCATCGGCTGGGCACCGCTCGAGCCCGGCGGCGAGACGTTCTGGTTCGCGCACTCGTACGCCGCGGAGACGCCGGCAGCGACCGCGACGAGCGAGGGGCTGACGGCGGTCGTCGAGCACGGGTCGTTCACCGGCGTGCAGTTCCATCCCGAGAAGAGCGGCGCGGCCGGCGCCCGCTTCCTGACGCGATGCCTCTCCCGCGTCTGATCCCCTGCCTCGACGTCGCGGGCGGGCGCGTCGTCAAGGGCATTCGCTTCGAAGACTTGCGCGATGTCGGCGATCCCGTCGAGCTCGGTGCCGCGTACTCGGACGCCGGTGCGGACGAGCTCGTCTTCCTCGACATCGCCGCCACCGTCGAGTCTCGCGCGGCGGCCGTGCAGGTGGCGGCGCGCGTCGCCGAGCAGGTGACGATCCCGTTCACGTTCGGCGGCGGCATCCGCAGCGTCGACGACGCCTGCGCGGTGCTGGAGGCGGGCGCCGACAAGGTGAGCATCAACTCGGCGGCTCTGGCACGACCCGAGTTGATCGAGGAGATCGCAGGCTCGCTCGGGAGCCAGGCGGTCGTCGTCGCGATCGACACCGAGAACGGCCGCGTCCGCTCGCACGCGGCGACGCGCGACGCCGATCGTGACACCATCGCGTGGGCGCGAGAGTGCGAGGCGAGGGGTGCCGGCGAGCTGCTCGTCACGTCGATCGACCGCGACGGCACGCGTCGCGGCTACGACCTCGAGCTGCTCGAGCGCCTGCGTGCCGCGGTCTCGCTGCCGGTGATCGCGTCGGGTGGCGCAGGCAGCGCCGCGCACGTCGCCGCTGCGCTCGGTGTCGCCGAGGCCGCGCTTCTGGCCTCGATCCTCTACGAACAGCCGTCCCGTCTCGTGTCCCTGCGGCAAGAACTGCGCGACCTCGGCATCCCTCTTCGCGATGCAGCCTGAGCTTCGCGCGGCGATCGTGCAGGACGCGCGCGACGGCCGCGTGCTGATGCTCGCGTGGATGGACGACGAGGCGCTCCGCTTGACGAGGGAGACAGGCGAAGCGTGGTTCTGGAGCCGGTCGCGCGAGCGGCTCTGGAAGAAGGGGGAGACGTCGGGCAACACGCTCGCCGTAGAGGAGCTGCGCGACGACTGCGACAGCGATGCGCTGCTCGTGCGCGTCGTGCCGAATGGCCCGGCCTGTCACACCGGCTCGACCTCCTGCTTCGCACCGGCCCTGTGGCGCACGGTCGTCGAGCGCGTGCGAGACCGCCCCGAGGGCTCATATGTCGCGTCGCTCGCCGACGCCGGTGTCGAGCGCGCGGCCCAGAAGCTCGGCGAGGAAGCCGTGGAGGCGGCGATCGCCGCGACAGCGAACGACGGACGGCTCGTGTCGGAAGCGGCCGACGTGCTCTTCCACCTCTATGTCCTCCTCGCGGTCGCGGGCGTCGAAGTGAGCGAGGTCGAGGACGAGCTCGCGCGCCGCGCCCATTGATCGAACGCCATTTCGGTGTCAATGTCCGTCGGCGGCGGGCGCTCTGTCCGTCCGGCGACGGGGGGAGAGGACATGAGACGGAGCTTCGGCCTTCACGGCAGGCGCCTCGCGCTTGCCACAGTTGGGATCTTTGCGCTCGTGGGCGGCATCGCCTATGCGGCGATTCCCGACGCGGGCACCGGCGTCTACCACGCGTGCATGTTGAACACGCACGGGACGATCCGGATCATCGACCCGGCGACGGAGCAGTGCCGCGCGTCGAACGAGACCGAGATCACCTTCAACCAGAAGGGACAGAAGGGCGATCCGGGCAGCCAGGGCGCGCCGGGAACGAACGGCTCGAACGGCACGAACGGCTCCAACGGCACGAACGGGACGAACGGCACGAACGGCGTGAGCCCGACCGTGCGACAGCTCTCGGCTGGTGACACGAACTGCCCGGCGGGCGGCGCAGCGATCACCGACGCGGCGGGAACGACTGCGTACGTGTGCAGCGGTCAGGACGGCCGGAACGGGACCGATGGAACGAACGGAACGAATGGGGCGGACGGGCAGCCGTTCTCCGGGACGTTCACGAGCCCGAACGGGAAGTACTCGATCAAGGTTACGGACACGGGTGTGGTGATCTCGGCCTTGAACGGTGCCAAGATCGACTTCTCCGACAGCGCCATCAACGTGACCAGTCGAGGCAGCACCTTTGTGCGGAGCGACGGTGACTTCACTGTCATGGGAGGCACCAACGTCACGGTGCGATCCGGCACCAACCTCACGCTCAGGGGCGACGGCAACCTGAACGTGCAAGGCTCCGGAACTGCGACCGTCGCAGCCGGCAGCCTGCTCTCGCTGACGGGCAGCACCGTCGGCATCAACGGTGGAAGCACGTGCTTCCCCGCGGTGCGCGTCACCGACGCCGTCAAGGCGACTGATGCCGCGACCGGCCAGGAGTTCGTCACCGCGCTCGCTCCGGGCGCGTCGACCGTCTGCATCGGAGGCTGACCAAAGCTGCGGGAGGTGGGGGTGGCATGCCCGCACCTCCCGCAGGCTCACCGAACTGCAGTCGCCCGCTGCGCGAGCATCAGCGCGAGCGTCGGACAGCCGGCAATCGCCCGGCGTGCATGTTTCTCGAGCTCGTGTGGAATCGGCGTCGTGTCAATGATCGGGTATCCCCACTCGTCGAGCTCGATCCGCTCCGGGAAGAGCTCCGCGCAGAGCCCATGGCCGTCGCACGCGATCGGGTTGACGCGGAGCACTGCATCCTTCATCGCGTCGCTCCTGCCGGGATCTTCAGGACGCCGCCGCCGCGACCGGTGCAGCGATGCTTCTGCATGTGCCGCTCGAACTCTGTCTCGAAGACGTCGTAGGCGCTCGCGACGAGCTTGACGGCGCCGTCGGGATGGCTGCACGCACCGCGGCCGGCGATCGTCGCCAAACGGCGCCGCACGAGGCCATGGTCGACGTGGCGCTCGCGACGCAGCAGTCGCTCGAGCCCGTCGGCGAGTGATGCGAGACCGTGCACGCACGGTCCGCACTGGCCCGCGCTCTCGGCCGCGAGATATCGCGCGACCCTCGCGGTCTCAGCCACGCCGCACGCCGTCGCCGGCAACGCGACGATCGCACGAGCGCCGAGCGACGCCCCGTAGCGTGCAAGATCGCCGTCCGAGAGGCGCGCAGCGGCCGCATCGCGCCCCGAGAGCCACGTGCCGAAGAAGCCGCCGACGAGGAAGGCCTGCAGATCGGCCGCCGGTCCACCGGCGTCGTCGACCAACTGCTGCAGCGTCTGGCCGAGCTGAATCTCGTACACGCCCGGGTTGCGGACAGCGCCGGAGAGCGTGACGAGCGCCGTTCCAGGCTCGTTGGGCGTGCCCGCCCCGCGGAACCAGTCGGGGCCGAAGCGCGCGATCAGCGCGATGTTCGCAAGCGTCTCGACGTTCTGCACGAGGGTCGGTGCGCCGCCGACGCCGCGCTCGAACGGCCGGGGCGGCGTGAACGTCGGCAGAGCGGGGCCGCCGTTCAGGAACCGGACGAGTGCCGTCTCTTCGCCGGCGACGAAGCGGTCGGGCACGGCGACCAGCCGCAGCGTGAGCCCGCGATCGGCGCCCGCGACGCGACGCTCGGCGAGCGCGTGCCGCACGTGCGGCAGCACGACGTGGCTGACGGCGACGATCACCTCCTTCGCCCCCACCGCACGCGCGGCGAGCACGGCGCCGTCGAGCACGAGGTGAGGCACGTACGCGAGCAGCACCTTGTCCTTGCCGGAGGGCGGCTCCCCCTCCGCGCCGTTCGCGACGACGACCGGGCGGCCTCGGCCCTCGCGCACTGCGGCGAGCTTCGTCGCGGCCGGGAAGGCTGCACCGCCGCGTCCGCGGAGGCCGGAGTCGCCGACGAGCGCGACCAGCTCTCCGGCGGCGGCGAGGGGCACGACGCCGTAGCGTTCGATGTGCTCCGCGTAGGAGACCGCCCGCGCGTCGTCGCGGAGCCCGGCGAGGAGGCGTTGCGTCGTGGCCGGTGGGGCGAATCGATCCATGGCGGCGGCTGCGCTCACTGCGACACTCCGGACGCGGAGACCGTCCCCGAGACGTGCCGCGTCGAGGGGTCGATCTGGAGGTTGACCGTGAGGTCGATCGTCGTCCCGGTGCTGTCACGCAGCTCGAGCACCATCTGCGTGCCGTTCAGCTGGATGATCTTGCCGACGTAGGCGTTCGGCGACGACGGCGGTCCGTAGCTCGCTCCGCTCGCGGTCATCTGGACGCCGCCGTCCGCGGTCGGCGCGCCTTGGAGCCGGACCCAGAGCACGCCACGCGCGCCGCCGCTCGTCCGGCCGCGAATGTTCAGGAGCACGAGTTGCGCGCTGGTCTGCTGCGCCTGGCTGAGGTTCCCGCTGAGGCGCGCGGTGAACGGCGGCGGCGGAAGCGTCGCCACCGCAGGCCGAATCGTGCGCACGCGCGCGACGGTCGTTCGCGCAAGCAGCGACTTCGGCGTGCCGGCCCGCGCGGCCCAGCCGTGGCGCCCCGGGCCCGTGCGGTACCAGACGAGCGTCCCGAGCGGGACGAGCAGCACGAGCGCCGCCGCGGCGAGCCGCGGCGCGGTGGCACCGGTGGCCGACCTCACGCGAACGAGGACAGCAGCGGCGACGCAGAGCGTCGCGACGATCGCAAGCCCCTGGAGCCACGGGACGCGGGCGTCGCTGCCCGTTCCGAGCGCGTGCACGAGAGCGACCGGCCACGAGACATAGGCGAGCCAGTGCAGCACCCGCCAGGAGCGGTAGCCGATGCGGGCTCGCAGCATGCTCGTCACGGTCAGCGCGAGCAGCAAGTCGAAGGCAACCGCACCCAGCCCGAGCCAGACTGGTCGATAGGCCGAGACGAAGGGGACGACGGCGTCGAGCAGGCGGATCGGCGCGAAACCGTCGAGGACGGTCGTGCCGATGTGCGCGGCGAGGAAGACGAGCGCAAGGAGCGTCAGGTTTCGGTGCAGCCCGACGACGAGGAAGCGCGGCCACCGGTTGCTGCGGAGGCGCTGCGAGCCGGCGATGCCGAGCGCGACGATGGCGGTCAGGAGGACAAGCGAGACGATGCCGGTGCCGCGCGTCGCATACCAGAGCGTCCGAGCGTTCCCCGCTGCGTAGACCGCGTTCACGCCGCCGCCTCCTCGGCAGGCCAGCCGTGGACGAAGGCGACGTCGCCGCGCGTCGAGACGAGCCGCGCCGGCAAGCCGTGCTGCTCGAGCCACGAGACGGCGGCCTCGCCCAGCACGAGTGCGGCGGTGCTCGCGACGTTCGCGTCCACGCACGATGCCGCGGCGACGCTGACGGTTCGCCATGGCGTGATCGCAGGCCGTCCGGTGCGCGGGTCGATGACGTGATGTAGGTCGCTGTCGCCGCTCCGCCAGCGCCGCACGGTTGTCGACGACGTCGCGAGACCGCCGCGATCGACGGCGACCGTCGTGTGGATCTCGTCTGGTGCAGCGGCATGGTCGTCCGCGATGCCGACTGCCCAGCCGCCGCGAGGCGGCGCGCCGCTGACGGCGATGTCGCCGCCGAGTGCGACGAGGACGCCACAACCGGCTGCAGCAGCGGCTGCCTGTGCGGCGCGATCGGCCGCGAGCGCTTTCGCGGTTGCGCCGAGATCGAGCTCGACGCCCGCAGGGACGGTGATCGTCGCGCGCTCCGCGTCGATCTCGATCGTTTCCCAGCCGGCCGTCGGGACGAATCGCGCCCGGAAGGTACGGCCGTCGCGGGAGGCGACGACCTTGAACGTCGAGTCGTAGCCTGCAAGCCGGAGCGTGCGGCCGATCGTCGGATCGACGATGCCGCCGGTCGTGCGTGCGGCGGCGATCGCGACTTGCACGGCCTCGAGCAAGAGCGGACCGGCAGCGACGGGGCGGCCGCGCGCGCTGTTCAGTCGCGCGAGCTCGCTGTCCGCTCGGAACCTGCTGCAGGCGCGATCGATCGCGTCGAGCCCGCGCTCGACGGCCGCGCGCGCGGCGGCGAGCGCGGCTCGGTCGCCCGTGGCGGCGACCGTCGCCGTCGTGCCGAGCGCGGGGAACGACGCGATCATGTTCCGCCGGAGACAGCGACGGGCGGCGCCTGCGATTGCGCCGGCGCCTGGGCGGCGGCGGCAGCAGCCGCCTGTGCGGCCGAACCGGCAGAGACGAGCGGGGGAGGTGTGGCGACCACCCGCTGCGACGCCGCGGACGTCCGCACGGTGACGCGCGTCTTCGTCGCACTGCTCCGGCCGTGGAACGCGCGTGCGGCGAGGTCGCCGAAGACGAGGCTCAGTGTCCCGGCCGCCGCGAGGCCGAGGGCGGTCGCGCGCCGAAGGCGGCGAAGGCCTGCATCACGCTCGCCGATCCTAGGGTCGACAGCGGGCTTGCTGCGAGCAGTCACTCAGCAAGTGGAGCAGCCGCCGATGAAAGTCACGTGAGAATCGGCGACCGTGCGGCCACCCGCCCGGCAGGCACGGCGATCCAGACGTCGGCGCCCCCGTCCGGCTTGTTTGCGGCACCGACGGCACCGCCGTGCGCCGAGGCGATCAGCTCGACGATGGAGAGGCCGAGCCCGCTCCCGCCCCGGCTGCGGGCCTCGTCCGCGCGGCTGAACCGATCGAACGCGCGAGGTAGGAACTCGTCGGGGAAGCCGGGTCCGTCGTCCTCGACATGGAGCTCGACGAGCTCGCCTCTACGCCGCGCGAAGAGCACGACGTTGCCCGCGCCGTGTGCCAGGGCGTTATCGACGAGATTGTCGAGTCCCTGCTCGAGCCGCTGCGGGTCGGCGTCGAGCATCGCGTCGCTCTCCTCGACGCGGATCGAGCGACGTTCGCGCTCTCCTCGCCGAGCGAAGCGAGTCGCGACCGTTGCGAGCACGTCGTCGGCGGGGACTCGCTCGCGGCGGAGCGGCAGCGGGCTGCTGTCCGCGCGCGCAATGAGCAGCAGGTCTTCGGCGAGGCGCGACAATCGTTCGGTCTCCTCCGCAGCGGAATGCAGCGTCGCCTCGAGCTCGGCCGGCGATCGCTTCCGGCGAAGCGCGATCTCGAGCTCTGCGCGGAGCAGCGCGAGCGGTGTGCGCAGTTCGTGGCTCGCGTCGGCGACGAAGCGCCGTTCGTGCTCCAGTGACGACTCCAGGCGGGCAAGCATCTCGTTGAGCGTCGTAGCGAGCCGGGAGATCTCGTCGCGGCTCGGCGGCACCGGCAGGCGTCCCGGCGCCGTTGCGGTGACCCCGGCCGCGCGCCGTCGCATCGCTTCGACGGGGCGCAGCGCCGCGGCCGCGAGCCCGTAGCCCGCGAGCGAGGCGAGAAGGAGCGCGAGCGGGCCGGCGAACAGGAGCTCGCGCAGCAGCCGGTGGAGCGACTCCTCCCGTGGCTCGAGCGACCGCGCGACGACGACGACGTCGCCGCTCGCCGGGCTGCGCACAGCGAGCACGCGCCAATCGCCCTTGGGCTTCGTCAAGGTGATCGACTCGATCACTTGCGCCCCCGCCGCCACTCGTGCAGCGTCGCGACCGGAGAGAAGCGGCTTCAGTCCGGCCGGCGTCGAGCGGACGAGGCGTCCGTTCGCGTCGACGAGCTGGGCGAGCGTGGTGCCGCCGGCGACGTCCCGGTCGACGAGGCCGGGCTCGCCGCGACTCGCATGCGCCAGGGCCTCGGCCGATTGCGAGCGCAGCGACTGGTCGAGTGACGTGAGCAGCGCGCCGCCGACGCGCACGTAGACCCACGCGCCCATCGCGGCGAGCACCGCCGTCATCACGACGGCGAACGCGAGCGTGAGCCGCAGGCGGATCGGTGCGCGGCTCACTCCGGCTCCCGCAGGCGGTAGCCGACGCCACGCACCGTCTCGATCGACTGCTTGCCGAACGGCCGGTCGACCTTCTCCCGGAGATAGCGCACGTAGACGTCCACGACGTTCGAGCGCCGCTCGAAGTCCATGTCCCACGCTCCGTCGAGGAGCTCGGAGCGGGTGAAGACCTTCCCCGGACGGCGAACGAGGAGCTCGAGAAGCGAGAACTCCTTCGCCGAGAGGTCGAGCTCCGCATCGCCGCGCCACGCGCGGTGCGCGGCGGGATCGAGGCGCAGGTCGCCTGCCTCGAGCACGACCGGCCGTTCGCCCGGAGCCCGCCGAACGAGTGCGCGGATGCGCGCGAGCAGCTCCTCGAAGGAGAACGGCTTCGCGAGGTAGTCGTCGGCGCCGGCGTCGAGGCCGCTGACCCGGTCGTTGATCGCGTCGCGCGCGGTCAGCATGAGCACCGGGCTCCAGACGCCGCTCTCGCGGAGGCGGCGGCAGATCTCGAAGCCGTCCGCTCCGGGAAGCATCACGTCGAGGAGGATCGCGTCGTACGGATTGGCCTTCGCCATCCAGAGCGCCTCCTCGCCGCGACCCGTGACGTCGATCGCGTAGCCCTCCTCGCGCAGGCCGCGCGCGAGCACTCCGGCCAGTTTTGCTTCGTCTTCGACGACGAGGACTCGCATCTCTTGCCCATTGTGCTCCCGCTGCGTGAGACGGCGATGAAGGCTTTCATCGGCACTTCATCTCGGGCTGCTTTCGTGCTCGAGTGCAGGTTCGAGCCCGTCCAATGCCGGCGACACGCGCCGCCGCGGTGCCCGCGGGCAATTCGCGTATCACGGCGCTCACGGCCGCTGTTCTCCTCGTGCTGCTTGCGGTCGAGGGGGCGACGCTCGTCTCGCTTCAGACCTTTATCTCGTGGCACATCGTCGTCGGCATGCTGCTCGTTCCGATCGTGCTGCTGAAGGTCGGGAGCACGGGCTATCGGTTCGCGCGCTTCTACACGGGGAGCAGGGAGTACGTCCACGCCGGACCGCCGCCGCTCGCGTTGCGGCTCCTCGGACCGGTGCTCATCTTCACCACCGCCGGGCTCTTCGCCAGCGGCGTCGCTCTCGTTGCGCTCGGTCCGGCGGCACCGCTCGTGCTCCTGCTCCACAAGGCGAGCTTCGCAGTGTGGCTTGCCGCGATGACGATCCACGTGCTCGCGCACGCCGTCAAGATCCCGGGCCTCGCGGCCGCCGATCTGCGCGGCGGCGAAGGCATGCCCGGCTCACGGTTGCGGCTCTCGCTCGTGGCCGGCGCCGTCGCAGCCGGCGCGATCGTCGCCGTCGCGACCCTGCCGCTCGTGTCACCGTGGGCGCACTGGGTCGGCACCAACAGCGGGTAGACCCTCCTACTCAGCCGACGCGCAGGACGAAGAACGCGATCGCGACGTACTGGCACGCGACCGCGACGAGCGTGAGCGCGTGGAAGACCTCGTGGTATCCGAACACCGCGGGCACCGGGTTCGGGCGCCGGAACGCATAGACGAAGGCGCCGACCGTGTACGCGAGACCGCCCGCGGCGAGGAGAAAAAACGCCGCCCAGCCGGCGTGCTCGACGACCTGCGGCATCGCGGCGGCGCCCGCCCAGCCGACGGCGATGCCCGTCACCGCGGAGAGCCACTTCGGCGCGCCGACCCACGCGAACTTCAGGATGATGGCGGCCGCCGCGCCGCTCCAGACGATCGCGAGCACGATGTCGCGGGTCATCCCGTGCACGACGAGCAGCCCGACCGGCGTGTACGTGCCGGCGATGAGGAGGTAGATGCCGGCGTGGTCGATGCGCCGCATCCACGGACGCACCTGCGGGCTCCACGTCACCCGGTGATAGAGGGCGCTCGCTCCGAGCATCGCGACGACGGTGGTGGCGAACACCGTTGCAGCGACCGTCTCACGCGTGCCGTCGGCGTAGACGACGAGCAGGACTCCCACCACCACCGCGAGGAAGAAGGCGCTCTGGTGGAGCACTCCTCGCAGGAGCGGCCGGGCGTGGGGATCGTGATTTTCCGGGCCCAAGGCAGTTGTCGTGCGGCGTCAATGCTACGGTTGATATCGATGGCAGACAAGGAAGAGAAGATCGAGTTCGAGGGCGAGGTTATCGAGTCGTTCCGCTCCGGGATGTACCGAATCATGCTCGACAACGGCCACGAGACCCTGGGCTACACCTCCGGCCGCATGCGGCGCTATCGCATCCGCATCAATCCGGGCGATCACGTCAAGGTCGAGCTCTCGCCGTACGACCTCACGCGCGGCCGCATCGTCTACCGCAACAAGTAGCTACCGGCTCACTCGGAGCGTTGCCTGCATGCCGAGCGCGCGGTGGTTCGCGACGCTGCAGACGAGGCGGTAGGTCCCGGGCTTCAGCCGGACCTCCCGGTCGACCACGGTGCCCGGTTGCGCGACGGGCCAGCGCACGAGCACGCGCGTGCCGTCCGCACGCTCGAGCACGAGGTCGTGCGCATCCTGGCCCATGTTGCGGAGCTCGAGCACCGCGAGCCCGGCCTTGATCGTTCGGCGCGAGAGCGCGAGGCGGAACTCCTGCGCGACGATTTGAACCCGCGCGGGCGGGGGAGGAGCGGCGATCACTTGACGAGCACCGGCCGCGTGAACGAGGCCGCGTCCGGGATGACCGACGCCGCGTCGACGCCGAGCCACTGCTCGAGGAGCGACGCGTACACGCCGCGGAAGTCCGACGTCGCCTTCACGTTCCCGTCCTGGTCGAGCCCGTTCTGCAGCCCCGGGAACTCGCCGACCATGCGCCCGCTCGAGCGCGTGCCGATCAGGAAGCCGACGCCGGCCGCACCGTGATCCGTGCCTGCGCTGCCGTTCTCCCCGGCGCGCCGGCCGAACTCCGACCACACATGGACGAGCACACGGTCGGCGAGGCCGCGCGCCTCGAGGTCGCGCTGGAACGCGAGCAGCGAGTCGGACGTCAGCTGCAGCCCCTGCGCGAGAGCGCCCGCCTGGTCGGAGTGCGTGTCGTAGTGCCCGGGTGCACTGAGCGACACGACTCGCATCGGCAGGCCCGCGCCGAGCATTGCGGCGAGCCCCGCGAGCCGCTTGGGGAAGGAGTCGCTCGACTTCGGGTACGTCACCGGGCTCGTGATCCCGGTGTCGCCCTGGAACGGCAGGAGTTGGGTACGGAGCCGGTCGACCTGGCTGCTGACGCGCGCCGCCGTCGCGAGCGCAGGGTCGCTCGTGCCAGGCGCGCCGAGCGAACCGATCGCAGCGAGCATCCGCTGCTCGACTTCGCCCCAGACGTTGTTGCTCCAGAAGTCGTACTGGTCGGGGCCGTCGATCGACGCGATCGGCACCTTCGCGGTCGCGAGCGCGGGTGCGAGCGAGCTGTCGAGCGAAAGTCCCTGCAGCGGGTTGTCCATCGTCCCGACGCGGTCGAGGTAACGGCCGAGCCAGCCCGTGTGCAGGTTGACGCTCGTCGCGCCGACTTCCCAGTAGTGGCGCGACGTGAAGTGGCTCTGGTCTGCGTTCGTGTAGCCGATGGCCGGCATCACGGCGATCTTCTGCTCTCCGTACAGCTGCGCGAGCCCTGCGGTCGCGGGATGCCAGTGCAGTCGGTTGTCCTCGGCGAAGGTCAGGCCGCCGCTCAGTGCGAGCTTCGGGCGCAGCTTGCGGTAGAGCGGGTCGTCCTGCGGCGAGAGCACCGAGAGCGCGTCCGCGCCGCCCTCGAGGAAGATGCTGACGAGGACCGGCTGCGCGGGCGCGCTCGCGGCGAGTGCGATCCCTTCTTCGAACGCCCCGAGGCCGAGCCGCGAGCCGCCGTACACGGCGAGCATCGCACCGAGGCTCTGCGCGACGAACGACCGGCGCGAGAGCCCCGTGCCCGCCGGCAGCGGCATCCCCGGCTCTATCTCCGGCAGGCCGCGCCCTGCCTCGGCGGCGGCGCTGTGCAGGAACCGCGAGCGCGAGAGCCCCGTGCAGTGACGGCAGTCG
>JBGPLW010000011.1:0-17849 GCA_041486645.1 Gaiellaceae bacterium
AGACGGAGATGAGCGACCCGCCGAAGGCAAGGCCGAGCAGGTCCTTGATCGCCGAGTGCGGCGTATGGCCGAGCCAGTCGGTGAGCGCCCAGTAGTAGCCCGCGACGCCGAGCAGGCCGAGGCCGACCACGAGCAGGCCCGTCACCGAGCCCGCACGGAACGCGACGTTGAGCGCCGGCGAGAGACCCGAGCGGGCGGCCTCCGCGGTGCGAACGTTCGACCGTACCGCGACGTTCATGCCGATGAAGCCGGCGGCCGACGAGAGCACGGCGCCGATCAGGAAGCCGACCGCCGTTCCCCACCCGAGCTTGTTGTAGAGGCCGAGGAGGAGGAACGGAACGATCGCGACGCCGGCGATCGTGATGTACTGACGGCGCAGGTACGCCGCGGCGCCTTCCTGCACGGCACGGGAGATCTCCTGCATGCGCTCCGTCCCCGCCGGCTGGCGGAGAAGCCAGGTCGTGAGGTAGAGGCCGTAGACGACCGCCGCACCCGCGCAGAGCAGCGCGAACAGCACTGCGTGGTCTGAAAACCAGCTCATGAGTTCGGGGTTCCCCTTGTTCGCGGTCCGTTACAAAGTCAGCGCCGAGGAAGCCTCGGCGCGGGCGATTATGTAGCACAAGCGGCGACGAGCGCCGCCAAGAGGCGCCTATTCCGGCTTGGCCGCGTCCGCGTAGGCGAGCTGGAGGTTCGAGACGACCTGCTGGATGCTGCCGCGATCCGCCTCCGGGACGAGCGGCACGAGTGCACGCAGGGCCTCGATCGCGAGCCGCGCGTCCGGGAGGTCGCGGGTCTCGGGGGCGAGTTTGCCGTAGGCGAGGGAGGCGAGCATCGAGCTCGTGTGCAGGAGCAGGTCGCCGACCTTGACCTTCCGCAGCTCGTCGACGAGCTGCTCGGCGGTCGGCGGCTCAGGACTCGATTCGCTCACCGGTGGCCACCTGCTCAGCGAAGATCTCCTCCATCGTCGCGCCCTCCTCGTGGCGCGCGATCTGGCGCTCGGCCGCGTTCCGCTCGGGGATCGCGAGCCACGGAGCGGCGCCGAGCTCGTCGGCGACCGGCTGCACCCACTCGACGAGCTGCTCGATGCGCGCTCGCGCCGGAATCGACTCGCCGCGCTCGAGGTCGATCAGCTCGCCCGAGAGCCCGTGGCGAATCGCGCGCCAGAGGTTCTCCTCGAGCAGCCGGTGGGGCCACGACGGCAGCGGCTCGCCCTCGTCGAGCGCGCGCGCGATGCGCGCGGTGAGCGAATAGATGAGCGCGGCGAGCGAACGCGCCTCCGCAAGATCCGGCTGCGCGTCGCAGATGCGGATCTCGACGGTGGGGAACATCAGGTGCGGACGGACGCTCCACCACATCTGCGTGTGCTCGGTGATCGAGCCGGTCTCGTAGAGAAAGCGCACATAGCGCTCCCAGTCGTCCCAGCCCTCGAACCAGTCCGGGATGCCGCAGCGCGGGAACATGCGCGTGAAGATCTGTGTGCGCGCGGAATGGAGGTACGTGAACACGCCTTCGACGAACGGCGAGCTCGCGGACACGGCGAGCAGCTCGGGCAGGAAGTTGCGGAGCGCGCTTTTGACACGGATCGCGCGGTCGGCGCCGTTGATGCCGACGTGCACGTGCAGCCCGAAGGTGTTGTTCCGCCACACGACGTAGCGGAGGAGCTCGTCGTTCCGTCTGTAGTGCGGCGTGTCGATGATGCGCTGCTCCTGCCAGGGGCTCCACGGATGCGTGCCGACGGACGAGAGCCCGAGGCCGAGCGGGTCGACGAGCGCGCGTAGCTGCGCACGGCGCTCGCCCAGGCGCTCGGCACAATCGGCGAACGTGTCGCAGCGGCCGGTGCGAATCTCGACCTCGGACGCGATCAGCTCGCCGACGAGGTGCGGCTCGAGCTCGGTGCCCTTCGCGGCCTGCTGCACCTCCTCGAAGCGGTTGACCAGTCCGAGGGACGACGGATCGATGAGCGCGAACTCCTCCTCGACGGCGAGCGTCAAGTCCGGCGCGTCTTCGAAGGACGCCTTCGCGGCCGCCAGGAGCTCCTGGTAGCCGACCCTTTGCTCGTCGCCCACGGCGAAAGCCTATCCGGGAGCGAGCTCGTGCTCGACCTGCGGCAGCTCCTCGGCGAGCGCCTTCACCTGCGTGACCGCGATCGCTGCAATGCCGATCGGCAGCCAGAGCGTGAAGAACCGGTAGACGAGGGTCGCGAGGAGCGCCGGCGCGAGGGCGACGCCCACGGCCTGGAGCGAGAAGGCGAGCCCCGCCTCCACCCCGCCCGCGCCGCC
The DNA here is from genome assembly GCA_041486645.1 of Gaiellaceae bacterium. Lineage (GTDB taxonomy): Bacteria > Actinomycetota > Thermoleophilia > Gaiellales > Gaiellaceae > Palsa-739. Next base: position 2,280 of record JBGPLW010000011.1, read on the forward strand.
GGCCGGCAGCGGCAGCGACGTGACGACGTAGGCGGTCGTGTAGGCGAGCACGAGCGGCGCGAGCCCCACATGTGCATGGAAGGCGCGGATCGCAGCCCACATCGCGAGGATGTCGCCCGCCCAGAAGACGGGGAAGCCCGCGACCGCGAACGGGTAGCGGCGGGGATACCGGAGTACATGGCGGACGAGCACGACGCCGCCGATCGAGTCGGCGAATGCGATCCGGATCGCTCTCGAGATGCGGCCGTGCTCACCGGTGGGAAGCGCCGTGAACCGATCGACGCGCCGCGCCGCGGTGAACCAGAGCGCGCCGGCAACGGAGAGCGGCACGGCGAGGAGCCACGCGATCTCCATCCCGCGCGGTGCGGTGCCCGCGCCCGCGATCACTGCAAGCGACGCGGCCATCGCTGTAAGCGCGAGCACGCCCCACTCGAAGGTATTGAGCGCGAGCACGCGGCGTGCAGCGCGATGCGTTTCGTCGCCGGCTTTCTGCAACGCCCAGTAATCGACGCCGAGCGTGCCCGCGGACGAGCCTGCGATGAACGCACCGAAGCCCACGGCGACGACTCGTGTGACCGTCCAGAACGAAAGCTTCGGACCGCCGTTCACGCGAGCGAAGTCGCGGTACGCGGCGATGTAGCCCGCATACGCGAGCAGCTCGCCGGCGAGACAGACCGCAAACCAGCGCTTGTCCGCGCGCTGGAGTGCGTGGGCCATCTTCCCGAAGTTCGCAATCTCCCCGATCAGGAAGACGGTGACCGCGAGCGCCAGGACCGCGACAACCGCGGTGACGATCGCGTTGCGGCGGTCGATCCCGAAGATCTCGTGGTTGTCGCGCGCGCTCACGACAGCAGCCGTTCGGCGACACGTGTCCAGCTCCACCGTTCCTCGACGGCGCGGCGGGCAGCGAGCCCGAGCGCGCGGCGGTCGTCCGCGGAGAGCGCAAGCAGCTCGGCAAGCCGCGTGTGCAGCATCGCCGCGTCGCCGCTCTCGAACGACGTCAGGTGCCGGAGGGCGGGTGGATACTCGGCCGCGATCCCGGCGGCGACCTCGGCGAGGCCCGAGTGGTTCGCGACGAGCGGCGGCACGCCGGCGGCCGCGGCTTCCGCCGCGACCATGCCGAACGCCTCGGGAAAGATCGACGGCACGACGGAGACGTCGACGAGCGGCAGCAGGTGCACGAGGTGGCGGTGCTCGAGCGCGCCCGTGAAAAGCGTCCCCGGCGGGGCGAGGGCCTCGAGCGCCGCGCGGTAGTCACCGAAGCCGACGATCACCGCGCGCGCGTCGAGCCCGCGCAGCGCGTCGAACAGCACCTGGACGCCCTTGTTCTCGATCAGCTTCCCGAAGTAGAGAACGGTCGGCGCGTCGCGGGCGAAGAACTCGGAGAACCTTGCAGCATTGCCGGGGTCGGGATGGCGCTCGTCGCCGTCGGCGTCGTCGCGCGTAGCTTCTGCGATCAGCGCCGCCAGCGCGGGCTCGCGCTCCTCGGGCACGAACTCGTCGACGTCGACGCCGGGCGGCACCTCGTGCACGCGGTCGACGTGCCCGACGACGTCTTCGAGCACGCGGCGGATGTGCTCCGAGCCGACGTACACGGCGTCTGCCTGCGCGAGCGCTTCGGCTCCGAGGCGTGCCAGGCGCTCGTTGCCACGCATCGAGTACTCGAGCTCGGAGCCATGCGCCTTGACGACGAACGACGACGCGGATGCGGCGCCGACTGCGCCGCCGAGCAACACATGGTTCAGGAACACGAGATCCGCGGGAAGCAGCTTGTCGATCGCCGCAGCGTTCGCCGCGATGTATGCGTCGAGCTCTGCGTCCGTGAAGTCCTGCAGCAGTTTCGGGCGCAGCCCTTCATACTCGTCGAGCACGAACACGGGCAGCAGACCGTCCGGGAGCTCGGGCACGACGACCTGGGCGCCGTCGATGTCGTAGCGCTCCGGGTGCCGCTCCTGGCAGACGATCGTGACGTCGTGGCCGAGGCGGCTCCATTCGAGCGCGAGCGCGCGCGTGTAGACGTTCGAGCCGGTGCCGCCCAAGAGGTAGCCGTGCCAGAGAACGATCCGCACGGCTGCGGACGTTACGTCAGATGGAAATACAGCGCGTAGAGCAGCTCGACCGCCGGATTCGAGGTGTGCACCGTGACATCCGCCGGTGTCTCGAGCAACGCCTCGGAATAGTTGAAGATGATCTTCACGCCGGCGCTCACGAGATCGTCGGCCGCCTGCTGGGCCGCTGTCGCCGGCACCGCGAGCACGCCGACGATGATGTTCTTGTCGTGCACCATCTCCGCCAGGTGCTCGTACTCGGTGACGGTGACGTTGCCGACGGGCGCGCCGATCTTCGCCGGATCCTTGTCGAAGACGGCGGCGATGTTGATGCCGTGCTCGGCGAAGATCGCAGAGCTTGCGATCGCCTGGCCGAGCCTGCCGGCGCCGATGAGCGCGATGTTGTGCTGCCCCTGCGTCCGCAGGATCTTGCGGATCTCGTTGAGGAGCGAGTCGATGTTGTAGCCGACGCCGCGCTTGCCGAACTTGCCGAACGCGGAGAGGTCACGACGAATCTGCGTCGCGTTGATGTTCGTGTACTCGGCGATCTCCTGGGAAGAGATTCGCTGCTTTCCCATCTTCCGCGCCTGCGTCAGCACCTGGAGGTACCGGGACAAGCGGGCCGCCACGCCGACCGTCAAGCGATCCGCCACACGTCCTCCTTCTGTCGAACTTTGTAACAGCTCGGACTGTTCTAGCAGCTACGACTCGGCCGTCGCTTGTGCAACCGCACGCCGGAAGGATTCGAGCTGAACGTGATACGTAAAGCGCCGTTTGCCGTCGATCTCGACGACGGGCAGCCACTCCCGGTGGGTCTCCTCGAGAGCCGGGTCGCCGGTGATATCGACCTCTCGCAGCTCGAAGCCGAGCTCGTCGCGCAGCGTCCGTACCTGTTCGAGCGCGCGTTCGCAGAGGTGGCAGCCTTCGGCGTGGTACACGACGACCTCGACCATATCCAGAGAGCGTACGCCCACACGGAAGACGCGGACGAGGCCGCCGGCTAAGGCGTCGCGCCAGCGCGACTTAGGCGGCGGCGAACGAAGCGTGGCGGGATGCCGAAGGCACCACCGCCCGCGCGGGGCAGGCAGGCCGTCCACAGACGTTCGTGGCCGACCCACCGATCGCGCGCGGAGGCGAGACCGCGCTCTCGCCGCAGCGCAAGCGCGATTCTTTCAGCGACGGACGAAGGAGGGGGCGCACGGGGGAACCATGGGTTCCCTCGTGGATCTATGGGTAGATGCCACGCGTGATGGTGGCCTCGGCCACCCGCTGCACGCCGAGGCCGTATGCAGCGAGCCGCATCGGCAACTTTCGCCGTTCGGCCGTCTCCCACGTCTCGTCGAACGCGCGGCTCATGATGTCGTTCAGCTTCGCGTTCACCTCGGACTCCTTCCAGAAGTACTCCTGGAGCCCCTGCACCCATTCGAAGTAGGAGACGATGACGCCGCCGGCGTTCGCAAGCACGTCGGGGAGGATCAGCACGCCCTTGTCCTCGAGGATCGTGTCGGCGCCCGGCGTGACCGGGCCGTTTGCGCCCTCGCAGATGATCGACGCCTTGACGTCGGCTGCGTTCTGCTCGGTGATCACCTGCTCGAGGGCGCAGGGCGCGAGAATCTCGACGTCGAGGAGAACCAGCTCCTCATTCGTGATCTCCTCGGCGTCCTTCACGCCTGCGAGCGTCCCGTGCAACCGCTTGTGCGCGAACGCCGCGGGCACGTCCACGCCGTTCGCGTTGTAGAGCGCCGTCCCGGAGTCGGAGATCGCGACCACCTTCGCGCCTTCCTCGTGCAGCAGCCTTGCGAGATGCGAACCGACGTTGCCGAAGCCCTGCACCGCCACCGTCATCCCGTGGAGCGCGCCGTCGCGCTTCGCGACGGCGTCGCGGATGCAGTAGAGGCTGCCGCGGGCCGTCGCTTCCTCACGACCGAGCGAGCCGCCGATCGTGAGCGGCTTGCCGGTGACGACGCCGAGCACCGAGTGGCCCTTGTTCATCGAGTACGTGTCGAAGATCCACGCCATGACGGAGCCGTCGGTTCCGACATCGGGCGCGGGAATGTCCTTCTCGGGGCCGATCTCGTTGATGATCTCGCTCGTGTAGCGGCGCGTCATCCGTTCGAGCTCGCTGCGTGACAGGCGTTTCGGGTCGACGACGACGCCGCCCTTCGCGCCGCCGAAGGGGATGCCCATGAGCGCGCACTTCCACGTCATCCACATCGCGAGCGCCTTGACCTCGTCGAGCGTGACGTCCGGGTGGTAGCGGATGCCGCCCTTCGACGGCCCGCGCGCGACGTTGTGCGTGACGCGGAAGCCCTGGAAGACCTCCGTCGTCCCGTTGTCCATGCCGACCGGGATGGAGACCTCGACAGACTTCTTGCACGCGCCGAGAACGCGAACGAGGTTGTCGTCGATACCGAAGGTCGCCGCGACTCGTCCCAGTTGCGCCTTCGCGATCTCGAACGGGTTCTCGCGCAGATGCGAGATCGGTGCGTCGACGGTCGTCACCGAATAACGAGTATACGGTCCTTCACCGGACGCTGAATGAGAGGCGTTTCTGGCTCGGCGCGCCGGTCTGCACCGGGTAGGCGACGACCCGGAGCACATAGTCGCCGGGAGGGAGGCGCTGACCGTCCGGGCCCCGGCCCGTGAGCCCGAAGGTGTACCTCCCCGGAAGCACGTCCCTGAGCCTGGCGAGCGTGCCGACCTGGGTGCCGTCTGCCCGCCACAGCACGACGTCGAGCCGGGCCACCGGACGGATCTCCGGGTGGCCGGAGACGGTGAGGACGCGCCCCGCGTCGACAGCGAGGAGCGCGGGCCTCGTGTCCGACGCGGTGAACGATTTCGACGAGAGCGTCGCCGCCGAGATCAGGTCGGTGTCGACCCCGCCGAACGCGATCGCCCACGGCAGGCGGATGCCGCCGCCGCCCTGCACGGCGACGAGCACCGAGCCGCCGGCCGTCGCGTTCCCCGACGGCGCCGACGCCGTGACCGCCTTCAGCCGGACGAGGATGCTCTTCCCGGCCTGGAGGCTGATGCGACGCGGGCTCACCGTGAAGTCGACAGCCGCCGCGCCTTCGTCCTGTGTGCGAACGCCGAGCGTCAGATGCAGTCTGCGGGTGGTGACGTTCGTGAGCGCGAACGCTCCGCTCACGCGCCAGCCGGCGCCGGTGGAGCGCCCGAGCGCGAGCGTCCCCGGTGACGCGGCGATCTCGCCGGCCGCGGCTGCGCCGGCGTCGACGAGGCCGCTGCCCTGCGCGGTCACCGGCTCGCCGTCGAGCCGCCGGCTCGTGCCGATCAAGAGGCCGGCAAGCGCGCTCGCGCCGAGCGAGGGCCGCGCCTGCGCGAGAAGCGCCGCGGCACCGGCGACGGTCGCAGCGGCCGCGCTCGAGCCGTTGACGGTGACGAACCGCGGCGAGCCGTCCGCGTTGACGCCGGGATCCGACGTTGCAAGGCCGACGCCCGGTGCGACGAGATCCGGCTTCACGCGCCCGTCGAAGGCGAGGCCCGCGGACGAGAAGCCGGCGACACGTCCCTGTTCGGGGTTCTGCGTGCTCGTCGACTCGCGGAGTGCGACTGCGACCGGCTGGCCGCGCGCGAGCCGGTCGAGCGCCGCGCGCGCGGCGGCCGCAGGCACCTCGACGACCGGCACGCCGATCGCCTCGTCGAGCCCGAGCCCGCCGGCAGGGAGCGGCGCATGGCCGCCGTAGAGCAGCACCGCCGACGCGCCCGCGGCAGCCGCACGCGCCGCTGCCGGTGCCGGCGACGAGCCCATCGGCACGAGCGCGGCGCGGCCCGCGACGAGACTAAGACCCGTGCGGGTGAAGAAGTCGGTGATGCGAGGAGCGGTGCTGCGTGTCCCGCTGATCGTGCCGCGCGGCACTGCGACCTTCAAATCGAGACGGTTCGCCGGGCGCACAACTCCCGCGATCGACGCCGTGCCGTCGAGCAGCGTCGTGAGCCCGGCGCGGACGACGATGCGCGCGCGATCGGTTTGCGTGCGCGTGTCGACCGCGCCGACGGTGAGCGCCGCCGGCGCGCCGCCGGGCGCGGCGATGTCCCCGTAGCCGGACCCGGCCCGGCCGTCGTTGCCTGCGGGCGCGACGACGAGCGTGTCGAGTGCGAGCGCTCCCGCTGCTGCACGAGCCTCCGGGCCGTCGGCGAAGCCGGCGAACGGCTCGGCGAGCGCAATGAGCGCGACGCGGGCGGCGTCATGCGCGTCACCGTCGTCGTTCGGGTCGACCGCACGGTCGAGCCCGGCGATCATCTGGTCACTGCGCGCGTAGATCGCCCAGTGCCCGAAGGCGTCGGGCTGCCAGCCGGCGACGCGGATCGGCAGCACGGAGGCTCCCGTCGCGACGCCTGACAGTCCGGCGGGGCCGCCGCCGCCGACGAGGAGCCCGGCCATCTGCGTACCGTGGCGCTCGACGAGCGTCGGGTCGTCGGGCCGTGCTGCTGCGAGTGCACCGGGATTGCCGCCGACGACGTCGATGCCCTCCTGGATGCGGCCGCGCAGATACGGCACGGCGCCGTCGACACCGGTGTCGAGCAGCGCGATCGTGACGCCGCGCCCGTCGACGCCCGAAACCGAGACGTCCGCCCGGTGTCCCGACAGCGGGCCGAAGTCGGAGCGCGCCAGCACCTTCGCGGAGATCGACGCCGGGTACGCGACGCGCACCGGGAAGACGCCGGCGACGTCGGAGTCGCGCTCGATGATCGGAATCGCGCTCGAGTCGATCAGTGCCGAGAAGCCGTCGAGCACGCGCGCGTAACTGAAGTCGGGGTGCACGGTCACGCCCTGGAGCGCGAGCCGCGTGACGAGGAGCTTCTGCGCCGCGAGCGTCGAGTTCGTCCAGACGCGCTCGCGGCGGGTGCCGACGATGCCGCCCGCGGCCGCGACCCGTTGCGCGAGCGATGGCGTCTTCAGCACGACGATGAAACGCTGCCCGAGTGCGACGCGCGGGCGCGAGCCGACGAGGCCGCGCCACCCTGCTGCGCTCGTCGGCAACGGCGTCGACTGTCCGGCGCTCTTCCCCTCGGTCGCGAGCAGGACGATGGTCGCCGCCGCGGCGACGAGCGCAAGCAGCAGTGCATGCCGCGGCTCAGCGCGAGGCGTACGCATCGAGACCAAGATATCCGGGGTAGGGGACGGGGGCCACGTAGCGCGCCGCCGAGGCGATCATCGCGGCGTTGTCGGTGGTGAGGGCAAGGGGGGCGAGGGCGGCGTCGGCGAGCGCCTCGCGGAGCTCGGAGTTCGCCGCCACGCCGCCGACGACGGCGATCCGGCCGGCCCCTGTCTCGGCCGCGGCCTCGCGAACGCGGCCGACGAGGGCCCGCACGATCGCCCGCTGGTAGGAGGCCGCGAGATCCGAGCGTCTGCGCTCGAGCTCCTCCGGCGGGAGGTCTCTCGTCGTGTACAGGAGCGCGGTCTTGAGACCCGAGAAGGAGAAGTCGAGCCCTGGCATGCGGGCGACGGGGAAGTCGTAGGCCGAGGGGTCGCCGTCGCGCGCGAGCCGGTCGAGCTCACGGCCGCCGGGATAGTCGAGCCCGAGGAGCCGCGCGCCCTTGTCGAACGCCTCGCCGGCCGCATCGTCGAGGGTCGAGCCGAGCACCGTCTGCTCGGCGTGGCTGCGGACGTCGATCAGCATCGTGTGGCCGCCGCTCGCGAGCAGGCAGAGGAACGGCGGCTCGATCGGCTCCGGCTGGAGGTAGAGCGACGCGATGTGGCCGTTCAGGTGGTCGACCGGTACGAGGGGCAGGTGGCGTGACCAGGCGATCGCCTTGGCTGCGGCGATGCCCACGAGCAGCGCGCCGACGAGGCCCGGCCCCTGTGTAACCGCGACGCGGTCGACATCGTCCAGCGTCGCGCCCGCCTGCGCGAACGCCTCGCGCACGACCGGCGTGATGAGCTCGAGGTGCCGCCGCGATGCAACCTCCGGGACGACGCCGCCAAAGCGCGCGTGCAGATCCGCCTGCGACGCAACGACGTTCGCGCGAATCTCCCCGCCGTCGGTGACGAGCGCCACCGCCGTCTCGTCACAACTGGTCTCGACTCCGAGGATCATTGCCCGCTAGAGACCAGTCCGGGTGTCAAACACGCTGAGGAACGTCCGCAGCGGGAAACCGCGGCAACGAGGAGAGAGCAGTGTGACCACCGGACCTGTCCGGGTGTCAAACACACTGAGGAACCGCCGGGGACACCGGTCACTCGGAGTCCCGCGCGACCGGGTCCTTCCACATGATCAGTGCGTCCTCGCGGTTGTCCGTGTAGTAGCCGCGGCGGATGCCGCGGGACTCGAAGCCGAGGCGCTCGTACAACGCGACCGCCGTGGCGTTCGAGACGCGCACTTCGAGCGTGTAGCCGCGGCGGGCGTCGTCAGAGGTCGACTCGAACAGCCGCTCGAGCAGCATCGTCGCGATGCCGCGGCCGCGGTGCTCGGGATCCGTCGCGACGTTCATGACGTGCCACGCGTCGACGTAGCGCGAGACGATCAGGAAGCCGCACAGCTTGCCGTCCTCGCCGTCGAGGTCGAACGCACCGAGACAGATCGAGCTCGGCTTCGCGAGCTCGCCCGCGAACATCGAACGCGACCACGGTGTCGGGTACGACTTGCGCTCGATGTCCTCGATCGCGCGCAAATCGGTGAGACCCAGCTCCCGCAGCTCGACGGTCGTCATCGTGTGCTGCGCTCCGCGTCCGGGACGCGCAGGTAGAGCGGCTCGATCAGCTCCACCGGCCCGAAGTCTCGAGCGAGCTGCGCGTGGAAGCGCGCGTGCGGGACGTGCCGCTCGTCGTCGTCGGCCGGCACGACCGCGCCTCCCGACTCGAGGAGCGCGCGATAGCGCAGCGCGCCGCTGCCGACGCACACCGTTCCCGCTGCGAGCGCGAGCTCCGACGGCGCGAGCACCGCCCACTCGCCGTCGACGATCGTGAACACCTCGCTCCGCCGCGCGTCGATCACCGGCAGCGCGTCGGGCGCGCCCGCTGCGAGCGCGGCGAGCGTCGAGACGCCGGCCCCTTCGAGCTCGAGCGACAACGCCAGGCCCCGCGCAACCGCAAGGCCGATCCGCACGCCGGTGAAGCTCCCCGGGCCGGTGCCGACCGCAAGCGCATCGAGGTCACGCGGATTCGCGCCGCCCTGGCGGAGCAACGCGTCGATGTCCTCGAGCACCGTCTGCGCGCGAGACCGGCGCTCGCCGAGCACCTCGCCGTCGTCGACGAGCGCGCTCGTCGCAATTTCCGTTGCCGTGTCGAACGCCAGAATCAGCACTCGTCGATCGAGACCTTTCGCCGTTCGCCGTCAGCATGACGGAGGCTGACCGCGTAGCGCGGCGGCGGCAGAACACCGCTCCCCGCCTCGGGCCACTCGACGAACGCGATCGCATCGTCGAAGTACGGCTCGAGATCGCCCCACTCTGCCGCCGACACGCCCTGAAAGCGGTAGAGGTCGAGGTGCGACACCTCGACGCGCGCACCGTGGTAGCGGTGCCCGATCGTATAGGTCGGGCTCGTGACGCGCTCGCGCACGCCGAGCGCCACGCACGCGCCGCGCACGAACGTCGTCTTGCCCGCGCCGAGCTCGCCCGAGACGGTGACCACGTCACCGGGCACGAGCCGTGCGGCGAGCTCCGCCGCGAGTGCCTCGGTCTCCTGCGGCGAGCTCGTCTCCACGGGCACAGCGTAAAGTCCGGCCATGCCTGCATACGTGATCGTCGAGACCGACATCTCCGACCCGGAGCAGTACGAGCAGTACAAGGCCGCCTCGCCCGCTGCCGTAGCGGCCGGCGGCGGCCGCTTCGTCGTCCGGGGCGGCGAGCTGACCGTCCTCGAGGGCGACTGGACGCCGGCCCGCCTCGTCGTGCTCGAGTTCCCCGACCTCGCCACGGCCGAGCGCTGGTACGCGTCCGAGGGCTACCAGCAGGCGAAGAAGCTTCGCGAGGGCGCCGCCAGCCTTAACATGGTCGCCGTCGAGGGCGTCTAGAAGAGGCCGAGCTGCTCCGCGGGCACGCTCGCCGAGACGAGCGTCAGCTCCGGTTCCACGGGCGGAGCCACATGCTCGGACACGCGCCCGAGCAGCTCCGGCAGCCGCGCGAAGTCCGACTCGAGCACCTTCAACATCGCCGGCGTGTAGAGCGCCGCCGCCGGGTGGTAGAGCGGATAGAGCAGGACGTCGCGGCCGCCGATCGTCGTCTGCTGCTCGTGGCCGTGCACCTTCGTGATCCCGAGCTGCCGGCCGGAGAGGAGCTTCGTCGCGAAGTTCCCGAGCGTCGCGACGACGGTCGGCTCGATCAGCGCGATCTGGCGGAAGAGGTGGCTCTCGCACGCCTCGATCTCGTCGGGCTGCGGGTCGCGGTTGCCGGGCGGCCGGCAATTATGGACGACTCCTCCTGCAGTTACGAAATTGTGCGTGTCCTCGACGTCAATACAAAAGAACGTCGTGTCAGCGCGATCCTGATCGGTTACATCTTCGGCTTCGACCTCGTCATACAGGGTCTCGATGGCTCCTGGCTCCAACTGCAACGGGTCGAAGGGGATCGACTCCGCGATCTCCGGAATGAGCTTGTAGCGCATTGAAGGCGGCACAAAAGGCGCAATGAGTTCTGAGAGCCTTCGAGAAGCGCCCGTATCGAAAAAGATGCGACCCCTGAGCGATTTCGCCGATAGGCCCAGGCGCGCGAGACCATTCAGTAGATGGGCGATGTCGCCGTCGTCAAAAGCGCAAGTCGCGATCTCAGCTAACGGTCGACGTCCGTCGTGGCGAATCCGCGTGTAACCGTCGTCCATGAACCAGATCGCCAGCATTCTCGGGTTCAGCTCCTCGGCGACCCAGGCCGGAACGTGTTTGTCGGGTTCGTAGAACTCGGCTGCGAGCGTTCGAATTGCGCGGGTAGCTCTCGTCCTCACATGCACAGAGGGATACGCACGAGCGCCGCCGGCTACGGCTGCCACCGCGACCTCGGTAATGACGGGCTGGAGTTCGCTGAGAAGAGTCGCCTTGAATGTCGCGTACTCCCGCTGCAGCCCGGAGTGGGCAATCTGGAGGTGACCCCGGCCCGCGCTGATACAGCCGTCGCCAAGCAGCGTGCCGCAGACGACATCTCGCGCGAGAAGACTCATCCCTTGACCCGTCGCGATGCGATCTCGCCGCCGCAGGCTTCCTGCCGGAACCCACCCTCTTTTCGTGAGAACCTCGTGGTCGCCCGTGAGCTGGATGCTGACCCTGCCGGATCCCGCCTGCTTCGCCGACTTGTAGGTCAATTTGATGACTCGGCGGTCGCCGACCGGCGACTCGTGCCACCCGGTAACGCGCTTCGGCACAAGCCGCCCTGCCTCATCCAGCGACATGACACTGCCGGCGTAGCCAGTCCGGACAAGACGCCCGATCCTCTCCCATGAACCGTCGCCCAGCTGAACCAACGCGTTGTACCTGAGGCACTTGAGGACGTTCGCGATGTACACGTCCGCGCGCGTCATCCCGATTCCGCCGAGCAGCTTCTCGAGCAGCTTCCCCGCCTGCCCGACGAACGGGATGCCCTGCTTGTCCTCGTGGAAGCCGGGCGCCTCACCGACGAACATCAGCCCGGCGTGCGGATTGCCCGCGCCGAAGACGACCTGCGTACGGCCCTGCGCGAGGCGGCACCGGGTGCAGCCGGAAACCTCTTCTGCGTAGGCCCGGAGCTCGTCGAGCTGCTCCACCGGAACGGCGCTCACGGCAGTGGACTCTACGACGAACGGCGGATGGAGACGATCGTCGCGTGCCAAGAGCCGCGCGGCGCCTCGATCTCGACCTTGTCACCCTCGGCCTTGCCGAGCACCGCGCGCCCGACGGGCGACTCGGGTGAAACGCCGCCGACGCTCGAGATCTCGACGGTCATCAGGTCGCCGTCCTCACGCTGCAGGTCGACCGTTGCGCCGACGGTGACGACGCCGCTCGCCGCAGCCGCGTCTTCGTCGATCACCTCCGCGTGCTGGAGCCGCGAGCGAAGAATCGTGATGCGCCGCTCGAGCAGCCCCTGTTCGTTCTTCGCCGCGTGGTACTCGAAGTTCTCGGAGAGGTCACCGTGACCGCGCGCCGTTGCGATCGCCTCGACGATCGCGCGCCGCTTCGGCCCCTCGAGCTCGGCGAGCTCGGCCTCGAGCTGCTCCCGCTGTGCGCGTGTGAGCTGCTCCCCGCGCTCTTCAGACATCAGTGCCCGCAGCCGCACGAGCCGCCGCAGCACCCGCCGCCGCCACCGCCGCCCCCGAAGGAGGACGACGGCGCCTTCGCCATGCCGTGCACGGCGAACGACGAGAACTGCCGCGCCACGTTGACTGCGGCGCAGTCCGGGCAGGCGACCTGCTCCTCGCCGCGGACGAGCTCTTCGAAGTGCGACTCGCACTCCATGCAGACGTATTCGTAGATCGGCATTCCGCCGCGAACCCTAGCAACCGGCCCGCGTCGCCGACCGGCGGGCATTGTCGGCCAGCTCCTCGGCTTCCGCGACCCGCGGATCGCCGTCGAGGGCCGTGAGGTTCACGGCGACGAGCGCAACCGCCCCGCGCGCCGCACCGGCCGCGAGCGCAGCCGCCGCGATCGCGTCCGCGCGCACGCGCGGATCGCCCGCGTCTGCGAGCTGCGCCGCGAGCTCGGCGACGTCGGCCGCGGTGCGCGCGATCTCGAGCGGCGGCTCTGCGGCGTGCGCGAATGCGCGGCCGATCTCCCAGTCGCGCTGCTCCGCGCGCAGCTCCCCGGTTGCGTCGCGAACGGCGAGCGCCGCGTCGTACGTGTCGGCGTCGAGTTGCACGAGCGGCGCGGCACGCGCGCAGAGTGCATCCGCCTGCGCGGCGAGGCCGCCGGAACCGGAGACGCGTGCCGCCATCGCGAGGACGGACGCGGCCGTCGCAACCGCGAAGGCGAGCGCCGACCCGCCGCCCGGAGCGCCGCGCGACTGCGCGAGCTCACCGAGCCAGTCGGTGAGCGTCAGCTCGAGATAGCCGCGCGGCGGTGCCATCGCGGGGGATTCTCCCCCAGCGACGACACCGGCCGCGACCGGGTTGGTCAGTCCGCGCTGAGACGCGTCCGAAGGGCTGCAACAACGGAGGGCGTCGCCTCGATCCCTTCCGCCTCGAGCGCGGCCTCGAGATCGGCCACGACCAGAGCGCGGAACGCGGCGTCCTCCTCCGCGCGCGCCACGAGCGTGGCGATCTCGGCGCGCGCCCGCGGCAGCTCCTGGGCCGCCCGAACCCACCCTTCGGGCGGTGGCGTGAGAAGCCGCAGCAACGCTGCAATCCGCTCTTCGTCGTAACCGTTCATCGTGGACTAGACGGCCGGGGCCGTCAGGATCTTCCCTCCAGCTCGACCTTCACTTTCGCGAGGCAACGCGAGATCCGGCTGGCGATCGTGCCTGCGGGGATGTCGAGCGCCTCTCCGATCACCTTGTAGCTCTCGTCACGACAGAAGAAGCGGTCGAGGATCTCGCGGCACGGGTCGCCGACGACGTCGAGGCAGGCGCGGACCGTGAGCGCCTCGTCGAGCATGGCGAGGGTCTCGTCGAAGACGGCAGGCTCGAGGTCGTCGAGGTCGGCCGGGCCCTCGCGGCTGCCGCTCCGCAGCCGGTCGATGCAGAGGCGCCGCGTCAGCTGCGCGATCCACGGCCGGATCGCCTCGTCGGAGCGGAGCCGGTCGAGATTCTGGTAGACGCGGGCGAAGACCTCCTGGAAGACGTCCTCGGCATCCTGCGGGGGGAGCCGGAACGCCTGGAAGCAGATCGCGTAGACATACCGCGAGAAGCGCTCGACGAGCTCGTTCCACGCGGCCTCGTCGCCGTTTCGGCAGCGCGAGACGAGCTGTGCATCTGTCACGGCGTTTGCCACGAGCCGGAGGCTACTGCGTAGGATCGCTCCATGTCAGCGCTCGCGCACGAGAGCGAAGAGGACCTCCCCGCCTGGAGCCTTCCCGCCGGCGCGGACGAATCGATCCCGCTTCCGTCCGCGTGGCCCGCGCGCGTGACCCGCGAGTGGGCTTGGGGCGGCGCCACCGGCGCAGGTGTGCGCGTCTGCATCCTCGACAGCGGTATCGAGCTCGACCATCCTCTCGTCGGCCCCGTGCAGCGCTCCGTCGCCGTCACGAACACCGACGACGAGATCGCGATCGCGGACGACGACGCGGGCGACCTGTGCGGTCACGGCACCGCCTGCGCCGGGATCATCCGCTCCTTCGCGCCGGAGTGCGAGATCACGAGCGTCCGCGTGCTCGGCGCGGGGTACACCGGCAGCGCGAAGGTGCTGATCGCCGGGCTCGAGTGGGCGATCGAGCAGCGCTTCGACGTCGTCAACCTCAGCCTCTCCACGACGAAGAAGCAGTACGTCGGCCGTCTGCACGAGCTCGCGGACGAGGCGTACTTCAAACGGGCGATGCTGATCGCGTCGGCGCACAACATGCCCGTCGAGAGTTTTCCCTGGCGGTTCGCGAGCGTCATCTCGGTCGGCAGCCACGAGTCCGAGGACCCGTTCGCGCTGTACGCGAACCCGCGCCCGCCGGTCGAGTTCTTCGCGCGCGGCCTGAACGTCGAGATCGCCTGGCTCGGCGGGGCGACGATCACAGCGACCGGCAACAGCTTCGCGACGCCGCACGTGGCGGGCCTCTGCGCGCTCATCCTCGGCAAGCATCCCGACCTGACGCCCTTCCAGCTGAAAAGCGTGCTGCATCAGACCGCGACGAACGTCGGCGGCGCAGCGTGAGCGACCTGCGCGCAGCGGTCGCGGCCGGCGTCCTCGGTGCCGACGACGGCTTCCGCGCGCTGCTGCAGGCGACGGTGGAGACCGCGCGCGGCATCTTCCACGCGAAGGCGGCGTCGGTGCTTCTGCTCGACGAGGAGACCGACGAGCTCGTCTTCGAGGCGGTGGCAGGCGAGGGCGCGGGGACGCTTCTCGGCCGACGTTTCCCGTCGAGCACGGGCGTCGCGGGTTGGGTACTCGTGACCCGGCAATCGCTCGTCGTCGACGACCTGACGAAGGACACGCGCTTCTCGCGCGACGCCGCCGAGTCGACCGGCTACGTGCCGCGCGGCCTGATGGCGGTGCCGCTGCTCACGGAGGACGGCGCCCTCGGCGTGCTCGAGGTGCTCGACCGACCCGAGGGCGTGCCGTTCACGCTCGCGGAGATGGACCTGCTCGGCCTCTTCGGGAACCAGGCCGCGATCGCGCTCGAGCTGCTCCGCCGCGCGCGCCGCGCGCAGGCCGCGCTCAAAGGCGAGGGCGAGCTCACGGCTCTCGCCCGGTTCGCCGCACGCCTGGAGGAGGCCGAGGACGAGCAACGCGAGGCCGGGCTCGAGCTGCTGCGGGCGCTCGAGCGGCTCCTCGCCTAGGTGGACCACGAAAAAGCCCGGTTTCCCGGGCCCTTTCGCGCGCTGCAGCAGCGCTCAGTCCATCTTGTCGTCCATCTTGTCGGTGAACTTGTGGCCGTGGCCGTGCGCCTCGACCTCGTCGCTGCCCTCGGCCTCGTCGGCCGGCTCGTCGCTCGCCGCGATCTTGTGACCGTGGCCGTGC
>JBGPLW010000012.1:0-17781 GCA_041486645.1 Gaiellaceae bacterium
GATGAACAACTCGTCCGGGATCTTCCAGAGCGACGGGCACCTGAAGGCGAAGCTGCGCGGCTCCGGGCTCGAGCCGTACGTCGAGGAGGTCGCCCACATCGACACCGAGACCGAGCAGCGGCTCGTCGGCACGTACCAGCTCGAGGTCTGACGCCGCCCGGCTTCAGGCGGCCCGCTGGCGCCCCGGCTACAATTCCGCGACCGTTGCGGGATCGTCTAACGGTAGGACGCCGGTCTCTGGAACCGGAAGTTGGGGTTCGAATCCCTGTCCCGCAGCTCGACCACGCAGGTGAACCGCCCGACTGAACCACCGGCTCAGGCATAGATGAACCGGCACGCCGTGGGCGATGATCCAACCTGTGGCCCACCTTATGAACCTCCTCAGCGGCAGCCTGCTCACGTACGTCGGCGTCACGCGCGGCGGTCTCGCCGTCGCCCGCGGCTTCGAGTACATCGCTCGCCGCGCCGGCTGACGCTCAGTCGACAGTCTTCAGGAACACCTCGACGCGGTCGAGGAAGCCTTCGGGCTCCTCGACGTGCGGCATGTGGCTCGACTCGTCGAAGATCGCCCACTCTGCGTCCGGGATCCGGGAATTGATCTGTTCGACGATGTGCGGTGTCGCCTCGTCGTAGCGGCCGGAGACGAGCAGCGTCGGCGTCGAGATCTCATGCAGCCGGGCCGTGATGTCCCATGTCTTCAGCGAGCCGATGCAGTGGAACTCGCTCGGCCCGTTCATCGTGTGGTAGACGGTCGGGTCCTCTGCCATCTGCGCGAAGCTGCGCTCGACGCAGTCGGGCCACGGCACCCGGCAGAGATGACGGTCGTAGTACACCCGAACTGCGGCCTCGTACTCCGGCGAGTCGGTCGTCCCGGCTTCCTCGTGCGCCGTCAGCGTCTCCTGAACGTCGGGCGGCAGATCCTGCCGCAGCCGGTTCGCCTCCTCGACCCAGAGCGGAATGCTCGCCGGCGAGTCGGCGACGACGATTGCCCGCAACCCGCCGGGGTGGTCGAGCGCATGTTCCATCGCGAGCATCCCTCCCCACGACTGTCCGACGACGGCGTATCGAGCGGCGACCCCGAGGTGTCGGGTCAGCTCGACGAGCTCGTCCTTGAAGAGCTGCGGCGACCAGAAGTCGGCGGGGGCAGCCGGCAGGTGCTCGCTCTTGCCGCAGCCGAGCTGGTCGTAGAGGACGCAGCCGCGCCCGTTGCGGCTCAGCTCCGCGATCGGCTCGGTGTAGTCGTGCGCCGCGCCCGGGCCGCCGTGGCAGATCACGACCGGCGTCGGCCCTGCGTCGAGGTCGCCGACGACGCGGTACCACGTCTCGTGCCCGTTCCAGCTCATGCGTCCCTCGGTCATCTCGGGTCTCCTTTGGCGTCCAGCGGGTGGTGGCAGGCGGCAAAGCGGCCGTTGCCGTGGTCGACGAGCGGCGGCCGCTCGACGGTGCAGATCTCGGTCGCGTAGCGGCAGCGCGGGTGGAAGCGGCAGCCGTTGGGCGGGTTGACGGGGCTCGGCACCTCCCCCTCCAGCACGATCCGCTCGCGCGCGACCTCGTCCTCGGCCTCGATGCCGGGGATCGCGGAGAGCAGCGCCTCCGTGTACGGGTGGATCGGCGCGAGAAAGAGCGGGTCCGACGGCCCGACCTCGACAACGGCGCCCAGGTACATCACGGCGATGCGATCGGACACGTGGTGCACGACGCCGAGATCGTGTGCGATGAAGACGTACGTCAGGTCGAAGTCGTCCTGCAGGTCATCGAGCAGGTTGATCACCTGGGCCTGGATCGAGACGTCGAGCGCGGACACCGGCTCGTCGGCGACGATCAGCTTCGGGTTCAGGGCGAGTGCCCGCGCGACACCGATCCGCTGCCGCTGGCCGCCCGAGAACTCGTGCGGGTAGCGGTTCACGTGGTCGGGCGACAGCCCGACCACCTCGAGCAGCCCTCTCACCTGCCTGCGCGTCTCTGCCCGATCGGCGCTCCGGTGGATGCGGAAAGGATCCTCGAGGATCTGTCCGACCCGCTTGCGCGGGTTCAGGGACGCGTAGGGGTCCTGGAAGATCATCTGCATCTCCCGCCGGTACGGACGCAGCGCGCGCCGCGAGAGTGACGTGATGTCGACCCCGCCGAACCGCACGGTGCCGCTCGTCGGATCGTGCAGCCGCACGAGCAGGCGTCCGAGCGTCGACTTGCCGCAGCCGGACTCGCCGACGATGCCGAGCGTCTCCCCGCGGCGCACCTCGAGAGACACCCCGTCGACCGCATGCACGACCTCGTGGCCCCCGCGTCGGAACGCGGTCGAGCGCACGGGAAAGTGCTTGACGAGGTCGACCGCCTCGAGCAGTACCTCGCTCATGCGCTCTCGCGGTCGAGCCGCAGCATCGGGCGGGCCGCCGGGTCGAGATGGCACGCGTCGGCGTGGTCGACCGAGACGCGCGGCAGCAGCTCGGGCCGGGTGTCGCACCGGTCGAATCGGTAGCGGCAGCGCGGCGCGAACCGGCAGCCCTCCGGCGGCGCGAGGAGCGACGGCGGCTGCCCCGGGATCGCGGTGAGGCGCCGGACGCGCGGCCGCCCGACGCGCGGGATCGAGCCGAGGAGCCCCCACGTGTACGGGTGCTGCGGGTCGCGGAACACCGCCGCCTTCGACCCCTCCTCCACCACGCTCCCCGCGTACATGACGACGACGCGCTCAGCGAGCTCGGAGACGACGCCCATGTCGTGCGTGATGAGCAGGATCGATGAGCCGTAGTCACGCTGGAGCTTCTTCATCAGTTCCAGGATCTGCGCCTGGATGGTGACGTCGAGCGCCGTTGTCGGCTCGTCGGCGATCAGGAGCGACGGATTACACGAGAGCGCCATCGCGATCATGACGCGCTGCCGCATGCCGCCGGAGAACTCGTGCGGATAGTCGTCGATGCGGCGGGACGGATTCGAGATGCCGACCTCGGCGAGCAGTTCGATCGTCCGGTCGCGCGCCTGCCGCTTTGACATCCGCTCGTGTGCACGCAGCTGCTCGGCGATCTGCCAACCGACGGTGTAGACCGGCGTGAGCGCCGTCATCGGGTCCTGGAAGATCATCGCGATCTCACCGCCGCGCACGCCGCGCATCTCGCGCTGCGACAGCTGCCCGAGATCGCGTCCGCGCAGGAGCACCTGTCCCTCGACGATCGCGTTCGGATCGCGAATCAGGCGCATCACGGCCATCATCGAGACGGTCTTGCCGGAGCCCGACTCACCGACGATGCCGACGACCTCGCCGAGCGCGATCGACAGCGACAGCCCGTCGACCGCGCGCACGACGCCGCTCTCCGTCCGGAACGACACGTGCAGGTCGCGCACCTCGAGCAGCGGCTCAGGCACGGCGCACCCTCGGATCGAGCCACGCGTACACGAGATCGACGACGGCGTTCGCGACGACGACGAAGAATGCCGCGTAGATCACCGTCGCGAGAATCACCGGCAGGTCGAGGTTCTGCAGCGAGTCGTAGGTGAGCTTCCCGACGCCGTGCAGGCCGAACACGACCTCGGTGAGGAGCGCGCCGCCGCCGACGAGCGCACCGAAGTCGAGACCGAAGAGGCTGACGAAGGCGATCAGCGACGTGCGGAGCGCGTGGCGAATGAGGACGCGACGCTCCGTAAGCCCTTTGGCGCGGGCCGTACGGACGTAGTCCTCCTCCTGCGCGTCGACGAGGGCGGACCGCAGGACGCGCGCGTAGATGCCGATGTAGAGCACGGAGAGTGTCAGCCACGGGAAGAACAGCGACTTGAACCAGCCGAACGGCGACTGCGTGAAGGGCGTGTAGCCGAGCGGGGGCACCCACGAGAACACGGCCGTGTTGTGAAAACGGCTCTGTGTGAGCAGGTTGACGACTTCGCCGAGCCAGAAGACCGGCATCGAGATGCCGATCAGGCCGATGATCATCACCGCCGTGTCGATCGGCCGGCCTCGGAAGACGGCGGCGAGCAGTCCCATGGCGATGCTGAGCACGACCCAGATCACCGCCGCGCCGAAGACGAGCGACAGCGTCACGGGTGCCGCCTGGGTCACCTGCGGGATCACCTTCGCGCCGCGATTGACGTAGGACGTGAGGTCGCGCGTGATGAAGAGCTTCTTCATCATCAGCGCGTACCGGACGGGCAGCGGCTTGTCGAGCCCGAAGTCCTTGCGCACCGCGCGCAGCGTCGCCTGGTCCGCGTTCTTCCCGGCGATGCGCGCAGCCGGGTCGACGCCCGGTGTCGCGAAGAAGATGAGGAAGGACAGCACGCTGATCGAGAAGAGCACGAAGAGCATCGAGACGAGCCGGCGCGACAGGAAGCGCAGCATCAGTCGATTCGCCTCAGTTTCGCTCGTGGATCAAGCGCATCTCGCACGCCGTCGCCGAGCACGTTCAGCGCGAGCACCGTCAGCGCGATGGCAATGCCCGGCGCGATCGCGACGGCCGGCCGCGTATACAGCAGGTCTTGCCCGTTCAAGATGATCGTCCCCCAACTGGCGTTCGGCTCCTGCACGCCGATCGAGAGGAACGACAAGGCAGCCTCCGTCAGCATGTCGATCGCGAGCATCAGCGGAAAGAAGACGATCGCCGTCGTGACGATGTTGCGGAAGATGTCGCTCCAGAGCAGGCGCCACGTCGACGCACCGAGGCCGATCGCGGCCTCGACGAACTCCCGCTGGCGGAGCGAGATGACCTCACCGCGAATCGGCCGTGCCACGTACGGGATGTAGACGATGCCGATGATCGTGATCGGCAGCAGCAGGCTGCCCGACTCGAGCTTGAACGGCCCGATCGCAACCCCGCGGGCGATCAGCACCGTCGAAAGGCTGATCGCGAGCAGGTAGACGGGGAAGGCCCAGACGACATCCAGCAGGCGCGACAGCACCCCGTCGACGAGGCCGCCGAAGAAGCCGGCGACGATCCCGATGATCGTCGCGAGGACGCACGTGATGAGCGCAGCCGTTGTTCCGATCAGCAGCGAGTTGCGGCCGCCGAAAAGCAGGCGCGCTGCCACGTCGCGTCCCTGGCTGTCGGCGCCGAGGAAGTAATGGTGCACGTCCCAGGTCGGTCCGATCGGTGTGACGCCGAGGCCGAGGCCCGAGGTCGAGTTCACCATGACCGGCACGGGCTTGCCGTTCACGATCGTCGTGCCGTCCAGGTTGGAGCGGAAGGGGGCGGTGTGCGCAACGTACGTCGCGTACAGCGGCGCACACAGGCACAGCGCAACGATGATCGTCAGCACAATGACCATGCCCATGGCGACGCGATTGCGCAGGAGCCGGCGCCGCGCGAGCGCCCACGGACTGCCTGCGACCGTGGCAAGGTCGCCCGTTGTTACGGGCGCCTTGCCCACGATCGCGCCGCTCATCGCCTAGTTCGCATCCAGGTCTACTGCACCCAGGACTGGTCGACGAGCCAGTAGAACTGCTTGCTGAACGTGAAGTTGCCGACGCGCTTCGACAGGAAGTCGATGTGCTTCGGCGTGAACATCGTCACCATCGGCGACGCGTCGGTGACTTCCTTGTCGATCTTCGACCACTCCTTGTTCGCCGCGGCCTCGTCCTCGAGCGCCGTCTTCAAGGCGTGCTTCATCTGCACGTCGATCTTCTTGTCACAGAAGCCCGCAATGTTGATGCTCGAGTCGCTCCCGGGGTGGAACGAGTCGCAGCCGAAGAGGATGTTGAGGAAGTCGGACGCAGCGGGATAGTCCTGGTACCACTGCTGGACGTTGATCTGCACCTTGTTCTTCGTGTTCTGAACGTAGGTGAAGAAGATGTTCCCGGAGATCGGCTTGACGGTCGCCTTGTAGCCGATCTGGTTGAGCACGCTCTGGAAGTAGACGGCGACGGCTTTGTTCACCTCGTCGTCCGACGAGAGCACCGTGACCTTCGCACCCTTCGTCCCGGACTGCTGGACGAGCTGCTTCGCCTTCGCGACGTCCGGCGCCGACCACGTCGTGCCGGGATTCTTCGTGTACGGGCAGTAGTCGACGTGACCCGGGAAGCCCGGCGGCAGCACCTGGCACGACGGCTGCGCGAGCCGCGGGCCGCCGAAGATCTTCACGAGCGCGTTGCGGTCAACCGCATAGTTGACGGCCTGCCGCGCCTTGACGTTGTTGAACGGCGCAAGGTTCGTGTTCATCGGCGCGTACCAGAACGCGGTCAGCGTCTCGACGTGTGTCTGCGACGCGTACTTCGTCCCCATCTCGTTCAGGCGGTCGGCCGGCGGCGCCTCGAGCGTCCAGTCGGCCTGCCCGTTCTCGATCGCCGTGATCTGGGCCTCGACCGTCAGTCCGAACGACTGCTGGATGACGTCGGGGTATCCGGCGGGCTGCGCGGCTTTCGACCACTCCTTGAAGTACGGGTTCCGCTTCATCACGAGCTGCTTGTTCGGGTTGTACGACGCGAAGTAGTACGCGCCGGTGCCCGGGATCGGCTTCGTTCCCGCATCGCTCGACGGAGCGTTCGCCGGGAGGATGGAGGCGTGCGGGACGGCGAGCTTGTACTTGAACTCCGGATCCGGCGCGACGAGGTTGATCGTGACCGTGTTCGCCTTCGGGTCGGCGCTGACGCCGCCCTTGAGCGTGCAGCCGGCGGGCTTCGCGAGGCATGCCTTCGCGCCCACGATCCCGGAGTAGAAGCCGCCCGAGGTCGGGCTCTTCACCTTGAAGATCCGCTGGAGCGAGGCGACGACGTCGTTCACGGTCACCGGTCTGCCGTCCGAGAACTTGATCCCTTTCCGGAGCGTGAAGGTCCACGTCTTGCCGCCATTCGTCGGCTTGGGCAGGCTCGAGGCGAGATCGGGAACGACCTCGAAGGCCGCGTTGCCGCCGGCCTTTGTGAAGCCCAGGAGACCGTCGTACGTGGCTTGGTAGAGCTGCCAGTACTGCAGCGTGTAGTTGACCTGGGGATCGAGCGTGCCGCCGGCCGCCTTCGCCAGCAGCTTCATCGTCCCGCCGCGGTGATCCGCGCTCGCGGCCCCCGTCGAGCCTGCGCCGACAGCGGCGGTCGCGACCAGCGCGCAGAGGACAAGCACCTTTCCGACCCTGCTCATTGCGTCTCCTTCTCGCACGACCCCTTGCCCAAGGCGAGGATCGTAGAACGCTCGCGGACCGATCTACAAGCGTAAAGCCGCATTTGATAACTGCCGCCCGGGCGGTGGCTTTCCGGAACCGCCGCCATCCTCCGAATCGGGGATCGAACTCACGCCTCCGTGGGAGCGTGGTGTTGTCTTTCGTGGACGATAGTCAGCGTGCTGCGATGATCACCCTGCCGCCCGCAACCACGTCCGACCTCGGGGTCGGCGACTCCGTTCGCCTGACGATGCTCCACGAGAGCGTCCCGGCGGGAGCCGAGGGCCGCGTCGTCGGCTTCTACCGCCTCGACCCGCCCAAGGCGCTCGTCGCCTTCGAGGACGGTCCGCGCACCGTCCTCGAGAGCAAGCTCGAGCGGATCGGCTAGAGCCGAACTCCGCTCGCGCGAGCTTCCGCGACGACCGTGAGCAGCCGCCCCGGCGTGAACGGTTTCTCGAGGAACCCGGCACCGGCAGCGAGCAGCTCGTCGCGGGAAATCGTCGCCTCCGTGTAGCCCGACATGAAAACGAGTGTCGGCGCAACGCCGCGCTCGTCGCAGTGGTCGGCGAGGCGTTCGCCCGTTCCACCCGGCATGACGAGGTCGGTGAGGATCACGTCGACCGGCGTCCGGCCGAGCACCTCGACCGCCGACGCGACGGACGCAGCCTCGACCACGTGATACCCGGCGTCGCGAAGAATGCGCACCGTGAGCGCGCGGACGGCGTCGTGATCCTCGACGACGAGGATCGTGCCGCCCGCGAACGCAGGCGGGGCGACGGGCAGAGCAGCTCCCGCCCGGGCGGCTTCGGCGTCGATCGCGACCGGCAGGTAGATCTTGAACGTCGTGCCGCGGCCGACCTCCGAATAGACCCAGATGTTGCCGCCGCTCTGCGTCACGATCCCGTGAACGGTCGAGAGCCCGAGCCCCGAGCCGCGGCCCGCCTCCTTCGTCGTGAAGAACGGCTCGAAGATCCGGCCGCGTGTCGGCTCGTCGATCCCGACGCCGGTGTCGGAGATGACGAGTGCGACGTGCGGCCCGATTCGCGCATCCGCATGCACGCTCGCGTACGCCGCGTCGAGTGTGACCTCGGTCGTCTCGATCGTGATCGTTCCCGCATCTTCGATGGCGTCGCGCGCGTTGACCGCAAGATTGACGATCACCTGCTCGAGCCGGCCGGGATCGAACATGACCGCAGGCAGGTCGGGCGCCAGGTCGACGACGAGCTCGATCCGCTCCTCGATCAGCATCTGGAGCATCGGCAGGATGTCCTCGACGACCTGGCTCACGTTCAGCGCCCGCGGCACGAGGAACTGCCGGCGGCTGAAGGCGAGCAGCTGGTAGGTGAGCGACGCGGCGCGCTTGGCGGCGACGGCGACCTGCTCGATCCCGAAGCGGGCCGGATCGTCCCCCGGGAGTGTGCGCAGCGCAAGCGACGTATACCCGGAGATGACGGTGAGGAGGTTGTTGAAGTCGTGTGCGACGCCTCCGGCGAGGACTCCGACCGCTTCGAGCTTCTGCGACTGGTGCAGCTGCTCTTCGAGGAGCTTCCGCTCGGTGATCTGCTGCGAGTGGACGAGGCCGCCGACGATCTCACCGTCGTCGTCGTACGTCGGCGCAACGGCGACGAGGTACGCGTTCCCGCGGAAGTCCATCTCGAACGCCGAGCTCTGCCCGGCGAGTGCCGCTCGATAGCTCGGCTCGATCGCGGCGGCCGTCGCCGGCTCGAGCGCCTCCCAGATCGTGCGGCCTTCGAGCTCCGAGGGGTCGAGGCCGACGGCGTCGAAGTTCCGGCCCTCCGCCAGGACGTAGCGAAGGTTACGGTCGAACAGGAAGACGGCTCCTTCGGGCATATTGCTCGCCATCAGGCGGTAGAGCGCGTTCCGGTCGGACTCGCGCCGGCGCGCCGCCGCGGTCTCGAGCCGGCGCGCCGTCCAGACCGCGATCCCGGAGAACGTCGCGATCACGACGAGCGTCATCACGGCCGCTCCGACGAGGTCGGAGACGAGCCTTTGCTCGGCCGCAAACCAGCACACGAAGAACGTGACGAGGGCAATCGCCACCGTCACCGGGAGTGCGCGCCGCAGGATGAACGAGCTCGAATCGCGCGGAATGGCACCCGTGCTGGCCGCTGTTGACATTCGACCAATTATTCTCGATACCGAGGCAAATCCTTTCCCCCGAACGGGGGACGGCTCAGACGGCCGGCAGATTGAGCTCGGCGAGCCGGCGTGCGACGCGCGCGGCGGCCTGGGCCAGTTCGATCGCGGCCTCCGCGTCGCCGGCGACGCTCGAGGAGAGCTGCGCCCGCACCGACGCCGCGAGGGCGGCGACCTCGTCGGCGCGGGCAGCGATCTCCTCGGGCACCGCGACGATCCGCGCGCGCGTTTCGTCGTTCCGGCCGGCCATGAACGCCGTGTAGGCCGCGGCATCCTCGTCGGCGAGCTCGACGAGCCGCATCGTCGCCGCCTTTGCACGCAGCACCGCCTCGCCGTCCCCGGCGAACCGCGCCGCGAGCTCTGTCAGCGCCCCGGCGAGGGCGCCGGTCAGCGCGGTCGCCGCGCCGCTTGCGGGCGCGGGCGTGCGCTCGCCGAGCGCCGCAAGGAACTCACCGACTCGAAGCTCGGTCAGCATGGCGATAGAAGTCGACGGCGGCGGCCGCGAGCGGAGTGTTCCCCGCGATGAGGTCGGCGGCCTTCTCGGCCACCATCATCACGGGCGCGTAGATGTTCCCGTTCGGGACATACGGGAAGACGGAGGCGTCGACGACGCGAAGCCCGTCGACTCCGTGCACGCGCATCGTCGCCGGGTCGACGACGGACAGCTCGTCCGTGCCCATGCGGCACGTGCAGGACGGATGGAGCGCGGTCTCGCCGTCGCGCCCGACCCAATCGAGGATCTGGTCGTCGGTCTCGACCGCCGGGCCCGGCGACGTCTCGCCTCCGTTGTAGGGATCGAAGGCAGGCTGGTTGAGGATCCGCCGCGCGACGCGCACGGCCTCGACCCATTCGCGCCGGTCCTGCGCCGTCGAGAGGTAGTTGAAGCGCAGCGCCGGATGGACACGCGGGTCGGTCGACGTGATCTTCACGGAGCCGCGCGCGTCGGAGTACATCGGCCCGACGTGCACCTGGTAGCCGTGCTTGCCCGCCGGGGCGGTGCCGTCGTAGCGGATCGCGAGCGGTAGGAAGTGGAACATCAGATTCGGGTACGCGACATCGTCGTTCGATCGTACGAAACCGCCCGCCTCGAAGTGGTTCGTCGCACCCGGGCCGCTGCGGAGGAAGAGCCACTGCGCGCCGATGAGCGGCCGCTTCCACTTCTTCAGCGCGGGCTGCACCGACACCGGCTGCGTGCACGCGTACTGCACGTACACCTCGAGGTGGTCCTGCATGTTCTCGCCGACGCCCGGCAGGTCGTGCACGACGCCGACGCCGAGCGACGTGAGCTCCCGAGCGTTCCCGATCCCGGAGAGCTGCAGCAGCTGCGGCGAGTTGATCGCGCCGCCGCAGAGGATCACTTCGTTCGCCCGGATCGTCTCGCCACCGACCTGGACGCCGATCGCGCGCGTCCCCTCGAAGACGACGCGCTCGACGAGCGAGCGGCAGCGCAGCTCGAGATTCGGCCGGCCGAGCACCGGATGCAGGTACGCACGGGCGGCGCTGTACCGGCGGCCGCGGTAGATGTTGCGGTCGAACTTCGCGAAGCCCTCCTGCCGGCGGCCGTTGACGTCGGACGTGAGCTCGTACCCGGCCTGCTGCACGGCGGCGAAGAACGCGTCGAAGAGCGGCGACGACGCCGGGCCGCGCTCGAGCTTCAGCGGTCCGTCGCCGCCGCGGTAGGCATCCGCGCCGGCGAGACAGGTCTCCATGCGCTTGAAATACGGCAGGCAGTGCGCGTAGTCCCAGTCCGGAAGACCCCAGCGCTCGTAGTCGAGCGGGTTGCCGCGCTGGAAGATCATCCCGTTGATCGAGCTCGAGCCGCCGAGCACCTTGCCGCGCGCGTGGTAGATCCGGCGGCCCTGCATCTCGGGCTCGGGCTCCGACTCGTACATCCAGTCGTAGCGCTTGTTCCCGATCGGGAACGCGAGCGCCGCGGGCATGTGGATGAAGACGTCCCACCACGAGTCGGGCCGTCCCGCTTCGAGCACGAGCACGCGAATGGCCGGATCCGCGCTCAGCCGGTTCGCGAGCGCGCAGCCGGCGGAGCCGCCGCCGACGATCACGTAGTCGTAGCTCATCCCAGGACGACCGTCTGCAGCTCGGTGAAGGACTCCATCGGCGCGGTGCCGCCGACGCGTCCGATCCCGCTCGCGGTGCCCGAGCGGCCGCCGAACGGGAGGTGCGTCTCCCAGTAGTTCGACGACTCGTTGATGTTGACCCAGCCGGTGCGCGCCGCGTCCGCGAAGCGCAGGCCCTTCTTGAGATCGCGCGTGAAGATCGCCGACAAGAGGCCGTAGGGCGACGCGTTCGTCAGCTCGATCGCCTGCTCGAGCGAGTCGATCGAGACGACCGGGGCAATGGGCCCGAATGTCTCCTCCTGCGCGACGAGCGACTCGGGAGAGACGTTGTCGAGCACCGTCGCCTGCCAGTAGAGCTTGGTCGGAAAGCCGTCGGCCCGGGCGCCGCCGCTCACCACGTCTGCCCCGCGCTCGAGCGCGTCCGCGACGTGCTCGTCCATCTTCTGCGCGACGCCGTCGTTGTTGAGCGGGCCCATCGTCGTCTGCGCATCGAACGGATCGCCGAGCACGGCGCGCTCCGTGACGAGCTGCGCGAGCCTCGTGACGAACTCCTCGCGCACGTCGCGGTGCACGAGCAGCCGCTCGCCCGCGGTGCAGCTCTGGCCGGCGCAGAGAAAGCAGGCCGAGACCGTCGCCTCCGCCGCGAGGTCGAGGTCGGCGTCGTCGAGGACGACGATCGGGCCGTTGCCGCCGAGCTCGAGCACGGCCGCCTTGCCGGCCGCGGCCTCGGCGACCTTGCGCCCCGTCTCGGTCGAGCCGATGAAGCCGATGCCGTGCGTGCCGGGGTTGCGCGCGATCTCGTCGCCGACCCGGGAGCCTGGCCCGGTGACGAGGTTGAAGACGCCGGGCGGCAGATCCGCCTCGACGACGCACTCGGCGAGCGCGATCGCGGCGATTGCCGTCGTCGACGCCGGCGTCCAGACGACGGTGTTGCCGCTCGCGAGCGCAGGGGCGATCAGCTCGGCCGGCATCGTGTACGGCCAGTTCCAGGGTGTGATGACGCCGATCACGCCGCGCGGACGCCGGAAGAGCAGCACCTTCTTGCCCGGAGTCACGCTGTTCGGCAGGCGCCCCTCGAGCCGCTTGCCGTCCTCCGCGGCGTTCCGCCAGTACTGCACGAGCTCCTCGACCTCGTCGCGCGCCTCCGAGATCGGCTTGCCCTGGTCGAGGGTCAGCGTCTGGGCGAGCGGCTCGCGCCGCTGCTCGACGACGTCGGCGACGCGGTGCAGCGCGGCCGCCCGGTCGAACGGCGTCCTTCGGGCCCACGCGTCGGCGGCGCGGTTTGCGGCCCCGATCGCGAACTGCGCGTCGTCGCGGTCGCCCTGCGCAACCTCGCCGATCGTCTCGCCGGTCGCGGGTGAATCGGCCGTGAACGTCTCGCCCGAGAGCGAGCTCGTCCACCGGCCGTCGACGAACATCTCCCGCTCAGACGCCACGCGGGCTTTCGTCGTCGACGACGACCTTCATCAGGTCGCGGATCGAGACGATCCCAACCGGCTTGTCGCCCTCGAGCACCGGCAGGTGCCGGAAGCCGCCGTGAATCATCACCGCAGCTGCCTGCCCCGTCGGCTCCGAGACGTCCACCGTCTCGGGATCGCGCGTCATCCACGCCGCGACGTGCGTCCCCTCGACGCCCCCGGTCGCGACCGCGCGCAGCACGTCACGCTCGGTGAGGATCCCGGACACGTGATCGTTCGAGAGGACGAGCGCGGCCCCCACACCGCGATCGCACATCCGCTCCGCCGCCTCTGCGAGCGTCGTCGTCGGGTCCACCGTCAACAAGTTTCGAGACATCACTTCGCCCACCGTTGCCATCTCGATCTCCTAATCTCCTAGCTCGGTCCGCCTGCGGTCGACGTATGCCTTCAGTTCCGCCTCGAGATCATCCTCGATCGGCGGCTTCTCGTACTCCTCCAGGGTCTTCTTCCAGACCTCGTTCGCCCGTGCGGCGGTGTCCTTGCCGCCGTTTCGGTTCCAGCGCTCGTAGTTCTCGGTCGACGAGACGAGCGGGCGGTAAAAGCACTCGCGGAAGCGCTCGAGCGTGTGCACGGCGCCAAGGAAGTGGCCGCCCTGCCCCACCTCCTGGTGCGCGGAGTACGCGAGCGTCTCCTCGTTGATCTCGAGCGGCTTGAACACCTCGTAAAGCATGCGCAGGCTCTCGATGTCGGTGATGAACTTCTCGTAGCAGGAGACGAGCGCCGACTCGAGCCAGCCGGCCGAGTGCATGACGAAATTCGTGCCGGCGAGGAACGTCGGCCAGAGCGACATCATCGACTCGTAGCCCGCCTGCGCGTCGACGACCTGCGACGAGGTGAGCGCGCCGCCGCCGCGGAACGGCAGGTTGTAATGCCGCGCGATCTGCCCTGTGCAGAGGAGGCCGACCGCCGACTCGGGCGTTCCGAAGCTCGGTGAGCCGGATTGCATGTCCGTGTTCGAGAGAAACGAGCCGAAGACGACCGGGCAGCCGGGGCGAATCGTCTGCACGAGCGCGATGCCGGCGAGCGCCTCGCCGATCTGCTGCGCGAGTGTCGCCGGCACCGACACGGGCGACATCGCGCCCATGAGCAGGAACGGCGTGACGATCGTCGGCTGGCCGCGCTTCGCGTACTCGATCAGGGCGCCGAGCATGCGATCGTCGTAGCGGAGCGGCGAGTTGACGTTGATCAGCGAGATGATCGCCGGGGTCTGGTCGAGCGACTCGCGCCCGAAGACCAGCTCGGCCATCGCGATCGTGTCGACGGCGTTCTCCGCGGAGGTGACCGAGCCCATGAACGGCTTGTCGCTCAGCGTCAGGAGCGCGAACACCATGTCGAGGTGGCGCGAGTCGAGCGGCTTGTCGTCCGGCTCGCAGATCGTGCCGCCGGGCGAGTCGAGCTGCGGGAACGACTGCGCCAGCTTCACGAGGTTCTGGAAGTCCTGGTAGGTCGCGTTCCGCCGCTCGATCCCTTCGCGCACGAACGGGCACCCGTAGACGGCGGAGAACACCATGTGGTTGCCGCCGACCTGCACGGAGCGCTCCGGGTTCCGGGCCTGAAGGGTGAACTCCGAGGGCGCCTTCGCCACTTGCTCGAGGATCCAGTCGGGGTCGAACTTCACGAGCTGGCCCTCGACGTCCTGGCCCGCTGCCTTGAAGTACGCGAGCGCGTCGTCGTGGAGGAACTCGATTCCGAGCTCGCTCACGATCCGCCGCCAGCCGCGCTCCAACTCTTGCATGGCCGCCTCGTCGAGGATCTCGTAGCGCGGCATGTCGTTGACTAACACTCGTTCGCCTCCAGTAGTCGTTCCAGCGCTTGTTCGAGCCCCGTGTCGCCCGTGTCGCGCACCTCGAGCGGCAGCTGCAGCTTCGCAGCCGCGTGTTCCGCCTGCGCGCGCAGCTCGGGGGTCGGCTCCTGCGCGAGCCAGACGACCTTCTCGTAGTTGCGGAAGTAGTCGTCGCGCAGCTCGGGGTGGCGGTCGAGCCCGAGGCTCCGCCAGACGACGTGGTCGAAGCTGCGCACGAGGAAGTCCGTGAGGAAGTACGTCGCCGGCTCGTGCTCCGCGCCGTAGACCTCGTAGCAATGCGCGCCTTCGAACTTCGCGAAGCCGGTGAGGTCGGCGCCGCAGTGCGCGTACGCGACGACGACGTCGTCGCCGGCGGCAGCCTCGTCGACCGCGGCGCGGATCCGCTCGGGGCGGTTGTGCAGCTCGGGCGGCACCGGGCGCACCTCGATGTCCCAGCCACGGCGCTGGGCGATCTTCTTCACGTGCAGCGCGAGCGCGCCGCAGCTGACGACGACCTGGGTCATCGCATCTCCTCGAGTGCAACCAGGTCGCACTGCAACTTGGTTGCAGCCTTTGGTGTGCGCTTCGTCACGCCGGAAAGCCCAGCTGGTCGATGAACAGATCGTTGAAATCGGCGCGGCCCGAGAGCTCGACGTACTCGACCTCGTCGACGGTCGCGTTCGCCGCGGCGCGCTCGGTGACGGAGAGCGCTGCGATCTTCGCGCCCTCGCCGGCAACGTTCCCGGCGGAGATGATCCTGGCGAGCGGCAGCTTCGGTACGAGGCCGATCTTCACCGCGCTCGCGGCGCTCAGGTACGACCCGAACGAGCCGCCGAGCAGCACCTGCGAGATCTCCTCCGGCTCGACTCCGAGATCGCGGCAGAGGAGGTTCCAGCCGGTGGCGATCGACGCCTTCGCGAACTGGAGCTCACGGACGTCCCGCTGCGAGAGGAAGACGTCGTCGCTGAGGTAGAAGACGTTTTCCTCGCCGATCTTCCCGAAGCGGTCGGAGGCTTCGAGAATGAAGCGGCCCGACTTGTCCAGCATGCCGGCGCTCACGAGCTCGGCGACCGCATCGACGAGGCCCGAGCCGCACAGGCCCACCGCCTCGACGTCGCCGATCACCGTCAGCTGCACGTCGCCGTCGACGATCTTCACGCCCTCGATCGCACCGTCGGCGGCGCGCATGCCGCAACGGATCTGCGCCGCCTCGAACGCAGGCCCGGCGGGTGCAGCGGTCGCGAGCGTCCTCGCGGACGAGCCGAGGACGATCTCGGAGTTCGTGCCGACGTCGATGAAGAGCCGGACGCGGCGGTCCAGCGTGAGGCCGGTCGCGAGGATGCCGGCGACGATGTCGGGGCCGACGTAGGCGCCGAGCGCCGGGAACATCACCGCGGGCGCGCGCGTATGCACGCGCACGCCGAAGTCGGCGGCGGTCGCCTCCGGCATACGGCGCGCGATGACCGTGAACGGCGCCATCGAGAGCGGCTCCGGATCGACGCCGAGCGCGATCTGGATCATCGTCTGGTTGCCGGCGACGACGATCTCGTACACGTCGGCCGGATCGACGCCGCCTTCGGTGCACACCTCGTCGGTCAGCTGCTGCAGCGTCTCGTGCGCGTGGGTCTGAAGCTTCGCGAGCGCGTCGTCGTCCATCATGATCGCCGAGATTCTCGAGATCACGTCGGCGCCGAACGGCTGCTGTGCGTTCAGGATCGACTGCACCGCCTTCGGCTGACCGGTCTCGAGATCGAGCAGCGTCGCGACGACGGTGGTCGTGCCGAGATCGAACGCGATCGCATGGCGGCTGCCGCTGGTGTCGCCCGGCTCGACGTCGATCAGCAGGTCGTCGACGAGGACGGCGGTCACCTTCCAGTTCGCTCGGCGCAGCGTGCCGCCGAGCGTGCGCACGACGTCGAGTGGGACGCGCGGCTCGATGTCGTCCATCGCGGCGAGCAGGCGCTCGAGATCCGAGGTCTGGTCCTCGAGCGTCGCCTCGTCGAGCTCGACGTACCGCTTCTGCACGGCGGGCCGCAGGATGACGTGGCGCCCGACGCCGACGAGCGCCGCCTTCGGCCGGGTCTGGAGCGGCGGCACCTCGATCGTCAGGTCCTCGTGCACCGCGGCACGGCAGGCAAGCCGCCAGCCGTTCTTCAGCTCCTCCGTCGTGAACGCGCGCGGGTCGACCGCAGAGAGCGGCGCGTGGCCGGAGACGACCTTGACCTTGCACTTCTTGCAGGTGCCGTGACCGCCGCACGTCGAGTCGATCGCGATGCCGTTCCAGCTCGCGGCGTCGAAGATCGTCGTCCCGGCGAGGACGCGCGCCTCCTTGACGGCGTGGTCTTCGCCGACCTGGAGGAACCGCATGCGCACCCGTTCGGGATGCGGAGGCTCCGGAATCTCCTCGAGCGCGCTCAAGCGGCTGGTTCCCGCTCCGGCGCCGGCAAAGCCGGCACCTCCGCTCCTTGTGAGCCTCCGTCGAGCCTACGGCTCATGCCGCCTGCCTCGCGCGGTACATGCGGATCCAGGTCGCGCCCCACTCGTCGCGGCCGAGCAGGAAGTCGGTCGCGCGCACGGCCTCGACCATCTCCGGCCGCCGCGAGTCCATGATCGCGCTCGTCAGGCCGTGACTCTGCGCAACCGCGAGGAAGGCGGCGCCGAGCGTGTGGCGGCCCGGCAGGCCGAACGAGGTGTTGCCGGCGCCGCACGTCGTGTTCACGCCGAGCTCGTCGCGTAAGAGATGCAGCGTCTCGATGAAGAGCGTCACCGCGCGCGGCTCCGCGCCGATCGGCATCGCGAGCGGGTCGATGATCACGTCCTCCGGCGGGATGCCGTGGTCGCCCGCGACCGAGACGATCTTCTTCGCGACCTCGACGCGCCGCGCGGCGTCCATCGGGATGTCCTCCGCGTTCGCGAGGCCGATCACCGCGGCGCCGTGGCGCGCGACGATCGGCAGGATCGCCTCGAGCCGTGCGTCCTCACCGGTGACGGAGTTGACGAGCGCCTTACCCTCGTACGCGGCGAGCCCGGCCTCGAGCGCCTCGATCACCGACGAGTCGATGCAGAGCGGAACGTCCGTCAGGCCTTGCACGAGCGGAATCGACTGCGCCATCAGCTCGATCTCGTCGGCGAGCGGGTCGCCGACGTTCACGTCGAGCATGTCGGCGCCGCCCTCGACCTGCTGCGCGACGTCGATCTCGAGCTGCGAGAGGTCGCCGGC
>JBGPLW010000013.1:0-17758 GCA_041486645.1 Gaiellaceae bacterium
GCGTTCACATCGCCGCCGTCGCCACCGGCTTCCCGTCGGGCCAGTACCCGACCGACCTGAAGGTCGCCGACGCTGCGCGAGCCGTCGAGCTCGGCGCCGACGAGGTCGACATGGTGATCGACCGCGGCGCCTTCCTTTCGGGCCGCTACGCGAAGGTCTACGACGAGATCGTCAAGGTGAAGGAGGCCGTCGGCGAGGCGCACCTGAAGGTGATCCTCGAGACCGGCGAGCTCGGCACCTACGACAACGTCCGTCGTGCGTCGCTCCTCGCGATGGCAGCCGGCGCCGACTTCATCAAGACCTCGACCGGCAAGATCCCGTCCGCCGCCACGCTGCCCGTCGCGCTCTGCATGCTCGAGGCGATCCGCGACGTGCACGAGGAGACCGGCCGCATCGTCGGCTTCAAGCCCGCAGGCGGCGTGCGCGCCGCGAAGCAGGCGATTCAGCATCTGATCCTCGTCCACGAGACACTCGGCGCCGACTGGCTCACGCCCGACCGGTACCGCATCGGCGCCTCGTCGCTCCTGAACGACGTGCTCATGCAGCTCCGCAAGGAGAAGACGGGCACGTATCAAGGCCCGGACTACTTCACCATTGACTGATCTCGACCGCAAACAGGATCGCGCGCCCGTCCCGACCGACTGGACCTACGCGCCCGCGCCGGAGTCGCGCGACATCGTGCGGCTCGCCGAGCGCTACGGCCACTTCATCGGCGGCGAGTGGATCGAGGCGACATCGACCTACGACACGATCGCGCCGCGCGACGAGGAAGTGCTCGCCGCGATCGGCGAGGGAACCGAGGAGGACGTCGACGCGGCCGTCACCGCGGCGCGCGACGCATTCTCGAACGGCTGGTCGGCGCTACCGGGCTCGGAGCGCGCGAAGTACCTGTTCCGGATCGCGCGCATCCTGCAGGAGCGCGCGCGCGAGTTCGCCGTGCTCGAGTCGCTGAACGGCGGCAAGCCGATCAAGGAGTCGCGCGACGTCGATCTGCCGCTTGCTGCCGCGCACTTCTTCTACTACGCAGGCTGGGCCGACAAGCTCGAGTACGCCTTCCCGAACCGGAAACCTCAACCCGTCGGGGTTGCAGGTCAGATCATCCCCTGGAACTTCCCGCTGCTGATGCTGGCCTGGAAGATCGCGCCCGCGCTCGCGTGCGGGAACACCGTCGTGCTGAAGCCGTCGCACACGACGCCGCTCACAGCGCTCCTCTTCTGCGACGTCGTGCGACAAGCGGAGTTGCCGCCGGGCGTCGTGAACATCGTCACCGGCTTCGGCTCGACCGGCGCGGCACTCGTCCGGCACGAGGACGTCGACAAGATCGCCTTCACCGGCTCGACCGAAGTGGGGAAGTGGATCCAGCGCGAAACCGCAGGGAGTGGGAAGCGGCTGACCCTGGAGCTCGGCGGCAAGGCCGCGAACATCGTGTTCGACGACTGCGCGCTCGACCAGGCCGTCGAGGGGATCATCAACGGCATCTACTTCAACCAGGGTGAGGTCTGCTGTGCGGGCTCACGCCTGTTCGTCCAGGAGTCGATCGCCGAGCCGTTGATCGCGAAGCTGAAGCAGCGACTCACGACGCTGCGCGTCGGCGATCCGCTCGACAAGAACACGGACGTCGGTGCGATCAACTCTCGCGACCAGCTCGAGAAGATCGAGGCGCTCGTGCAGTCCGGCATCGACGAGGGAGCCGAGATCTACCAGCCGCCCTGCCGCCTGCCGGAGAAGGGCTATTGGTTCGCGCCGACCGTGTTCACGAACGTCGCCCAGAGCTACCGAATCGCGCAGGAAGAGATATTCGGGCCGGTGCTCTCGGTGCTGACGTTCCGCACGCCCGAGGAGGCCGTCGAGAAGGCGAACAACACGCCGTACGGATTGAGCGCAGGCATCTGGACGGAGAAGGGCTCGCGCATCCTCTGGATGGTGCAGCAGATGCGCGCCGGCGTCGTCTGGGCGAACACGTTCAACCGCTTCGACCCGACCTCGCCGTTCGGTGGTTACAAGGAGTCGGGCTTCGGCCGCGAGGGCGGCCGGCACGGGCTCGAGCCGTACCTGAGGTTCGACGAGTGAGCCGGCTCCCCGTCAGGAAGACGTACAAGCTCTTCATCGGCGGCGCATTCCCGCGCAGCGAGTCCGGCCGCACAGTCGAAGCGCAGGGGCAGAACATCGCACGCGGCTCGCGCAAGGATGCACGCGACGCCGTCCAGGCCGCGCGCAAGGCGCAGCCGGGCTGGGCGAAGGCGACCGCGTACAACCGTGGGCAGGTGCTCTACCGCCTCGCCGAGATGATCGAAGCGCGCGCAGCCGAGTTCGCCGAGCTCTGCACCGGACGCGAGGAGGTAGAGCGCTCGATCGACCGCATCGTCTGGTACGCCGGGTGGGCCGACAAGCTGTCGCAGGTGCTCGGCGGAACGAACCCGGTCGCGGGCCCGTACTTCAACTTTACGATTCCCGAGCCGACCGGCGTCGTCGCCGTGCTCGCGCCCGACGAGCCGCCGCTCCTCGGCCTCGTGACGCGCCTCATGCCGCCGCTCGTCGGCGGCAACGCGGTCGTCGCAGTCGCATCGGAGACGCGGCCGCTCGCCGCGATCGAGCTGGCCGAGGCGATCGCGACGAGTGACGTTCCGGCGGGCGTCGTGAACATCCTCACCGGCCGGCGCGACGACATGGCGCCGACGCTCGCCTCGCACATGGACGTGAACGCGATCGACCTGTGCGGCGCGGACGGCACCGCAGCCGAGCTCGAGAAGCTCGCCGCCGAAAACGTGAAGCGCGTCGTTCGCGGCCGCGCCGACGTGCAGAGCCCGTGGGAGATCTCGAGCTTCCTCGAGCTCAAGACCGTGTGGCACCCGATAGGCCAGTAACCTAGGCCCAGGGGATGGCGGAGCGAAGTTTCAGTCACGCGATTGGGGAGGGCGACGGCATTTCCGTCATCGCCGCTGTCGAGGACGCCGACGCCGCCCGAGCTGCCGAGGAACAGCGGGCCGAAGCGCTCGTCGTCACGCGCGACCCGGCGGCGGTTCGCGCGGGGACGTCGCTGCCGATTCTCTGGCGCGCGGACGTGCCGCTTCATCTGGCAGCGGGCGCGGCCGACGCGTATCTGCTCGTCTTCGACGCGCTCGAGGACGACGACGGCAGGCTCGAGGAGCTGCACCGCGAGGCGCTCGAACTCGGGCTCGACTGCGCCGTCGAGGTGCGCGACGAGGAAGAGGTGGAGAAGGCGCTCGACCGCGTCGACCCGGAGATCTTCGTACTGTCGCCGGCCGACGCGGAGCGCGACGAGACTCCGCTCGAGGTCGTGCTCGACCTGCTCGCCGCCGTGCCGGCGGGCAAGCTCGCCATCGCGGATCTGCGGCTGACGACGCCCGACGAGGTGCAGGAGCTCGAGCGGGCGGGCTGCGACGCCGTCATCGTGCACAGCCAGGACGTCTCGCCTCTCGCAGGCGCCCCGCCGCCCGAGGTCTAGGAACAGCCGCCCGAAACGGCGGTACCCTGTTCGCATGAGGGCCTGGCTCGTCGCGGCCGCTGCTGCACTGGTGCTCGTTCCCGCCGCGTCCGGCACGCCGGCGAAAGGCGCGTGTCCCGCCGCGTGGCGCAGCGGCTGGCAGGCGCTCGCGAACAAGATCCAGGCGCCGGTCTATTGCCCGACGTGGATGCCGAATCCGCTCGACGCGAAGATCGGCGGGCAGTACATCGATATCAACTCGGTGAAGAAGGACAGGAGCTACCTCATCAGCTTCCTCGAGCACGGTGACGCCGGCAGCGGCGACGTGCACGTCAACTTCCGCGGCTATCCAGGTCGCACGGCGATTCCGCGGTGCACGACCGTCATTCCGAACGGCGCGCAGACGATTCGCGGCATGACGGCGTGCTTCGCCGACGCGGCAGGTGTGCGGACCGCGCCCGGGATCAGGGCGACGGTGTACCGCGTGAACCAGGACGCCGACCAGTGGCACATCTTGCTGGCGTGGAAGCACAATGGCTCGCTGTACACCGTCAGCGAGCACGTGATCAAGCCCTACAACAGCGCGACCAAGGTGCTGCTGAACCTCGATCGCGTGCTTCGCAGCCTCGTCCTCGTGCAGCCCCAGGGCTGATGCGCCTCACGCGGCGATCGTTCATCGGCGGCGCGGCGGCTGCTGCAGTCGGCGGCGCGGGCATCTACGAGCTCGTCGACCGGCTGACGCCTGCACCGCGTCGCCCTGTCGCCGGGCCGATGCCGCCGGAGCAGCACGTCTTCGACCTTCGCTCCGTGCAGAGCGAAGGCGTCGAGGTGCTCGTGCCGCCGCTGCACAGCGAGATCGTCACGGCGACGATCAAGATCGACGATCTGCATGTCGCGCAGCATGACCTCGAGTCGGCGCTCCAGGAACTCGACGCGCAGTACTCGCCGGACCCGTCGGGCCTCGGCGTGACGGTCGCGTGGGGGCTGCCGTACTTCGACGAGCGTGTCGCCGCGCAGGCAAAGGCGCACCTCCCGTTCGACCATCGCGCCGGTAAGTCCGTGTTGCTCCCGAGTCGCCGCTTCCCGAGCGACCCCGACGCGACGCTCCTCGAGCGGAACGACGTCGCCGTGCTGCTGCGCAGCGACAGCCGGGAGCACATCGACGCTGCGCGCAAGGCGATCTTCGACGACCTCGGCGTCTTCACGCCGACGAGTGTCCGCCGCGGCTTCGCGGGCGGCGGGTTCGACAGCAAGCAGAGCCTGCCGAAGAAGATGGCAATGGCCGCCGGCATCCCCGGCGCCGACCTCATTCCCGACACGGCGGAGCTCTTCCTCGGCTTCACGTCGACGCAGAAGGCGGGTCTCGGCCCGCGGCTGATCGCGAACCACGAGACGCTCGGCTACGTCGACCTGATCGACGGCTACTTCCACGGCGGCACGCACATGCACCTCTCGCACATCAGCGAAGACCTCGAAGCGTGGTACCTCAACTTCGACTTCGACGAGCGCGTGCTCACCTCGTTCCGCACCGGGCTGACGAGCGTGAAGCAGGGAACGCAGACGGTTCCGCAGGGCCCGAAGGACGTCTCGACCCGCAAAGAGCTCGACGCCGGCTACAACAAGACGGGCCGCATCGGACACAGCGCGTCGATCCAGACGACGTCGCGGCTCCTGCGGGACGTGATCGGCCCCGACGGCACCGTCTACCCGAAAGGCACCGCGATTCCGCAGCGCGCAGAC
Source organism: Gaiellaceae bacterium (assembly GCA_041486645.1). GTDB lineage: Bacteria > Actinomycetota > Thermoleophilia > Gaiellales > Gaiellaceae > Palsa-739. The sequence goes on from JBGPLW010000013.1 coordinate 5,186, forward strand.
TTCAACACGCTCGACAACCCGTTCGCCTTCTCGTCGCAGCCCGAACGTGACCAGATGAGCAGCGACCCGCAGGCGGGCGTCCACTTCGTCGTCTTCAACCCGTCGGGCGACGACTTCGAGCGCAACCGGCTCGCGATGGACGGCGTCATGCCGGACGGCACGAAGCTCGACGTGGGGGCCCGCAGCCGCGCGCAGGGCTTCAACTCGATCCTGACGACGACGCATCGCCAGAACTTCCTCGTTCCGCCGCGCCGGCATCGCTCGTTCCCGCTCGCCGAGCTTTGACCGACGGCGGTTCCTCCATCGCCGCGGTGCAGGCGCTGTTGCGCGTGCTCGCCGCGGGCCGTGACGTCGCGGAGCTCGGGGCCGCGTTCGGCGAGGGCGCAGCCGCGCTCGCCGAGACCGCGCGGTCGGTGGTCACGGTCGAATGCGATCCGGAACGTGCCGCGCGTGCGCGCACGAGACTCGCGCGCTACGCGAACGTCGAGCTGCTCGAGGGCGATGCGTACGAGCTGCTCCGCGGTCGCGGCCCGTTCGGGCTCGTCTTCGCAGACGGCGGCGTCTACGACTGGGAGCAGATCCTCGCCCTGCTCGAGCCCGGCGGTCTGATCTTGAAGGACGATCTCACCCCCGGACGCGCGATCGACGGCGATCCCGTGCGCATGTTCCTGCTGCGCGATCCCCGCGTCGCCGGGGTCGAAATCCTGACGACGCCGCATTCGGCTGCGATCGTCGCCGTCAAGCTCGAGCCCTAACCGAAGAACGCCTGCGCGACCTCGTACCACTCGGGCGGCACGGTCTTCAGCTCGCGCGTCGCCTCCTCGAGTGACACGGACACGATGTCGTCGCCGCGCAGCGCGGCCATCTGGCCGAACTGCCCCGTGTGCGCGAGCTCTGCAGCCTTCAACCCGTAGCGGGTCGCGAGCACGCGGTCGCGTGCCGTCGGCGTGCCCCCACGCTGCACGTGACCGAGCACGGTGACGCGCGTCTCGAAGCCTGTGCGCTCCTCGATCTCGCGGCCGAGCACCTCGCCGACGCCGCGGCGCGCGAGGATCACGTGGCCGAACTGGTCGGTCTCGCCTTTGTCCTCGATGCCCGGTAGGTCGCATCCCTCACTCGCGACGACGATCGAGAAGTTCTTGCCGCGGGCGTGCCGCTTGCGGATCGTCTCGGCGACCTCGGCGAAGTCGACCGGCTGCTCGGGGATGAGGATGACGTCCGCGCCGCCGGCGATGCCGCTCATCACGGCGATCCAGCCGGCGTGCCGGCCCATTACCTCGACGACCATGACGCGGTTGTGCGACTCCGCGGTCGTGTGCAGGCGGTCGATCGCCTCGGTGGCGATCGACACGGCGGTGTCGAAGCCGAACGTGTAGTCGGTGCCGGAGAGATCGTTGTCGATCGTCTTCGGCACTCCGACGACCGGAACCTGATACTCGGTGAAGAGCCGTGAAGCGACGCCGAGGGTGTCCTCGCCGCCGATTGCAACGAGCGCGTCGAGCCCGCGGTCGCGGATGTTCCCGAGCACCTTCTCGACACCGCCCTCGAGCTTGAACGGGTTCGTTCGGCTCGTGCCGATGATCGTGCCGCCGCGCGGGAGGATCCCCGAGACCTCCTTCGGCCCGAGATCGCGGAAGTTCCCGTCGACGAGGCCCCGCCAGCCCTCGAGGATCGCGACGCAGTCCCAGCCCTCCGTATCGGAGGCGCGAACGACCGCGCGGATGACCGCATTGAGGCCGGGGCAGTCGCCGCCGCCCGTCAGGATGCCGATGGTTTTCGCCACGCGGTCCTCAGTCTTACTTACGAATGTCCCCCAGCGGGGGCACAAGGGATGCGCGTTTTCCGCCGATGATTAGGGACGAACGTGCGGCCACTGCGGCGAAGGAACCCTCGATGAAAAATCCCACCGCCGGCGCGGAGGAAACTCGCCCGGCACCAGAGCAACTCGGCAGTCTCCTCGTGAAGCGCGGGCTGATCACGGCCGAGCAGCTCGAGACCGCGCTTGCCGACCAGCAGGCATCGGGTGAGCCGCTGGGGAAGATCGTCGTCGCCCGCGGCTTCGCCAGCCCGGCGACGGTCGCGCAGGCGCTCGCCACGCAGCATGGTGGACTGCTCAAGACGGAATACGGATTTGCGACGGGGTTTGGATCCGCGCCTGGATCACCGGTGGCTGCGCTCAGCGCACCGCCGGTGACCCAGCGGGTTGTCGGACGGGCTCCTGCGGCGACGCCCGCGGCGGTTACCCCTCCTCCCGTTCGGACTGCGCCGGACGCCGAGTCGATGCGCGACGAGATCGCCCACGCGTCGGCCGAGACGGAACGCCTTCAGGACGACAACAAGCGCCTCGCTCAGCTGCGCGGCGAGCTCGAACAGCGGCTTGCGGCGGAGTCGCAGCGGGCGGCGTCGCTCGAGCGCGAGCTCACAGCTGCGAAGGATGCGCCGCCTGCCGCCGGCGGCGAGCTCGAGAAGCAGCTTGCGGACGAGGTGCGCCGAGTCGCGACGCTCGAGGCCGAGGTCGCGGCGCGCGACGCGGCAATCGAAGATTTCAAAGAGACCGGCGAGGGCTGGAAGGCGGCGCTCGCGGAGCGCGACGACGCGATCCGGGCGCTCGTGGCCGCCCGCGACGAAGCGGTTGCGCGTGTCGAGTCGGCGAAGGCCGATGCAGGCGAGGCCTCGGAGGCCGAGGTCGACGCGCACCGAGCGAAGGCCGAGCACGACGCGAAGGTCGCCGAGCTCGTCGCCGCGCGCGAAGAGGCACTCGTCCAGCTTCGCGCGACGAAGGCCGAGCTCGCGTCACGCGAGGCGAAGCTTCCCGAAATCGTCGCGGCACGCGACGCTGCCATGGCCGAGCTCGAACAGGCGAAGGTCTCGCTCGCCGGCCGTGAGACGGCGATCGCGCACCTGATCGCGAAGCACGAAGCGGTGCTCGCGGAGGCCACGGCTGGCTCCGCCGATCCGTGGGCGTCCGCCGAGCGGCATCTCCTCTTCTTCCAGGGCGCCGAGGGCTACGAGCTCGTCGAGCGCGCCGGGCCTCCGCCCGCCGCCGGCGACCGCGTCGAGGTCCCGGGTGGTGCGCAGATCGTCGCCCGCATCGCGGCGTCGCCGGCTCCGGGCCCGCGCCTGCCGTGCGCGTTCCTCCTCGCCGCCTGAGATTCCGGCGTTCGTAACCGTCGGCCGCCTTCGGCCGTTCGGCCGATCGCCCGGCGATGGAGCAGTTGTAAGGATCAGTGCGCTGTGTGACGAAGCCCGCCCGGGCGGCGTATAACGAGTGTGATGGCTTTCCGCAGTCGCGTCGCGATCGTCGCGGTGCTGGCGGTTCTTCTTCCTGCCGCGCTCGCGGTGCAGGGCATGGCGGCGCCGAAGGGCGGCCGCCTCGTCGCGTTCCGCTCCTGTGGCGACCTGCTCGGCTATGCCAAGGCACACGCGGCGCCGTTCGTCACCGCCTACGGTTTCGGGCGGTCGGTTGGCGTCGCGGGCGGCCCGAAGGTGCCCCCCGGCGCCGTCACCGCGCCGGCCGTGGGGTCGACGCCGCAGCAGGGTGTCGACTACTCCGGCACGAACGTCCAGGAGGCGGGCGTCGACGAGCCGGACCTCGTGAAGACGAACGGCGCCACGCTCTTCGCGGTCGAGAACAACCAACTCGAGGCGGTCGCCGTCGGCGGTGCGGCCCCGAAGCTGCTCGACACGCTGAAGCTCGACAGTGGCTGGAGCCACGAGCTGCTCCTTTCGGGAGGGCACCTGCTTGTGCTCTCGCGCGGCGGCTACTGGATTCAGCCGCTGCCCGCGCAACCGGCGCTGATGCCAACGCCGCGCGCCTCAGGCTCGACGCTGACCGAGGTGGACGTGTCTGATCCGGCCGCGCTGAAGGTCGTCCAGACGCTGACGCTCGACGGCGCCTACCTCGACGCGCGCATGATCGGCAGCACGGTCCGCGTCGTCTCCTCGAGCCCGATGCCGATCGAACTGCCCTACGTGACGCCATTGGGCGCCACTGCGAGTGCGCTCGCCGCCGCCCAGGCGACCAACCGGGCGGTCGTCGCCTCCTCGCGCCTCTCGGCCTGGCTCCCTGCTTACCGGCTCGGCAAGCAGCCCAGGCGCTCGCTCGTCTCGTGCCGCGACGTCCGCCGCCCGCCGATCTTCTCCGGGCTCGGGATGCTGACCGTGACGACCCTCGACTTGGCGAAGGGCCTCGCGCCGGTCGACTCGACCGCCGTCATGACCGACGGCCGCATCGTCTACGCCTCGCCGACCGGCCTCTACGTCGCGACCGAGCAATGGTCGGCGCGGCCGCTTCCCGTCGCTCCGACCAAACCGCCGGGTGGCGTCATGACGCAGATCCACGCCTTCGACATCTCCGACCCGACGAGGACCGCGTACCTCGGCAGCGGCGCCGTACCCGGCTACCTCCTCAGCCAGTGGTCGCTCTCGGAGTTTCAGGGCGTGCTTCGCGTGGTCAGCACCGATACGCCGGCGTGGTGGGGCACAGGACCGGCGAGCCAGTCCTACCTGACGACGCTTCGCCCGCAGAACAAGGGGCTCGTCCAGGTCGGCCAAGTCGGCGGGCTCGGCCGGGGCGACCGGGTCTACGCGGTCAGGATGATCGGTGACACCGGTTACATCGTCACCTTCAAGCAGGTCGACCCGCTCTACACCGTCGACCTGCACGACCCGGCGCACCCGCAGGTGGTCGGCAAGCTCGACCTGCCTGGCTACTCGTCCTACCTCCACCCGATCTCGGGCAACCTGCTGCTCGGGATCGGGCAGAACGTCGACCCGAAGACGAACGAGCCGACCGGTACGCAGGTCTCGCTCTTCGACGTCTCCGACCCGGCGCGCCCGGCCCGCCTCTCCCATGCGATGCTCGGCCAGGGCTGGTCGCAGGCCGAGTCCGCCCACCATGCCTTCCTCTACTGGCCCGCGACCGGGCTCGTCGTCGTCCCGTTCGGCCAGCAGGCGGTCGCGATGCACGTCTCCCGCACGGCCGGTATCACCGAGCTCGGGCGAATCGTCCACGCCCAGGCGCGGCAGTCCCAGCTGCCGCAGATCGACCGCTCGGTCGTCGTCCGGAACACGCTCCTCACCGTCTCGAGCGCGGGTGTCGCCTCGAACGGTCTCGCGAAGCTCGTGAGCCTCGGCTGGGCGGCGTTCCCGTTGCCTGCGCCGGGCCCGACGCCGGGGCCGCTCCCCGGAGGGCCGATCAAGCCGTAGGGTTTGCGCCGGGAGCAAGCCCGGCGAGCTCGGGGTCGCCAGTAATGCCGAAGGTGGGAATCGAACCCACACTCCCCGGAGGGAACCGGATTTTGAGTCCGGCGCGTCTGCCAATTCCGCCACTTCGGCTTGCTCGGCCAATGGTACGAGGCCGGACCGGGGCCCGGCGGCCTGGATTCCAAGCTGTCCTCGGGCCTATTGAAAAGCCGCCCTAACCGGGCGATACTCGCGTCTTCTTCCGCAGTACATCCGATCGGGTTGAGGAGGCAGCGTGAGCAAGAAGGTTTCCCTGTTGGCTCTCGTCGGCGTGGCCGTAGTGGTCACAGCTGTCGCGGCCGGCTTCTCGGGCTCCGCGCGCAGCGCGACGAGCGGCATCACGCCGCTGCCGTCGTCCTCGTGCGCCCCCGTGGTCTACAAGGGGTCCGGATCACCGGACTTCATCATTGCGTCGGATCTTCCGCTTCAGGGTGCGATTCGCCACCAGACGGTGCAGATCTCGCGCGCCATCATCTGGGAGCTCGCCCAGAAGGGCTGGAAGGCCGGCAGCCTGAAGATCGGCTACCAGTCGTGCGACGACTCGACCGCCCAGACCGGCGGTTGGGACTCGGCGAAGTGCGCGACGAACGGCCGCCTCTATGCGGCGAACAAGTCGGTGATCGGCGTCGTCGGAACGTTCAACTCCGGCTGCGCGAAGATCATCGTGCCGATCCTCAACCGGGCGAATCCCGGTCCCATGGCGATGGTCAGCCCTGCGAACACGAACCCGGGCTTGACGAAGAAGTGGGAGCCGGGCGAGCCGCAGAAGTACTACCCGACCGGCGTTCGTAACTACGCCCGCGTCGTCGCCACCGACGACATCCAGGGCCCCGGTGACGCGCTGTGGTCGCAGTCTCTCGGCTACAAGAAGGTCTACGTCCTGAACGACAAGCAGACGTACGGCTTCGGCGTCGCGACCGCGTACAGGAGTGCGGCGAAGAAGCTCGGCATCCAGGTCGTCGGCTTCAAGGGCTGGGACGCAAAGCAGTCGAGCTACGAAGCGCTGGCCAACCTGATCAAGGCGTCGGGCGCCCAGGCCGTGTTCCTCGGCGGCATCGTGTGCAACAACGGCCCGAAGCTGATGCAGGACATCCGGGCCGTTGCTCCCAACGTCAAGCTCCAGATGCCGGACGGCTTCAGCGATCCGGTTGCGAACGGCGCAGTCGCCAACGGCGCGTACATCAGCGTCGCCGGCCAGCCGCCGAAGAGCCTGACGGGTCAGGGCGCGCTTTTCGTCAAGAGCTTCGGCAAGCAGATCGGCACGCAGCCGAATCCGTACTCCCAGTACGGCGCGCAGGCGATGCAGGTGTTGCTCCAGGCTGTTGCCACAGGCGGTGGTGACCGTGCGAAGACGACGAAGGCCATCTTCGGCATCACTATCACGAACGGCATCATCGGCAACTTCAGGATCAACGCGACCGGGGATACGAACCTGATCCCGATCACGGTCTACCAGCAGGCCGGGAAGAACCTCGTTCCGGTGAAGACGCTCATTCCGTCTGCCAGCCTCATCGGCGGGTAGCGAAGGAGCGATACGTGTGTCACCCCGGGGGAGGTTCGCCTCCCCCGGGGTGTATCCAAGCCCTTCACGAACCGTGGCCACCGACGCCAGCGCACATGCGCACCTGCGAGCAAAGCGGTCGCTGACCTCGTATGTGATGCCGCTCTTCGCGGCGTTGCTGATTCTCGGCCTGATCTTCCTGCTGGCGAAGAACATCCAGCACAACGGCTTCGCGTACTTCGCGAGCATCTCGTTCATCGGGCTGACCAACGGCGCGGTGTACGCGCTCGTCGCGCTCGGCTACACGCTCGTCTACGGCATCCTCGAGCTGATCAACTTCGCGCACGGCGACCTGTTCATGCTCGGCGGGATGATCTCCGCCACGACGCTGATCTCCCACAACGTCTTCGGCCTGACGGAGGGCGTTTCGTTGAGCACGCTGATCCCAGCTCTGCTCGGGTCGCTCGCGGTCGCGATGATCGCCTGCGGGCTCATCAACGTCTCGATCGAATTCATCGCCTACCGGCCGCTCCGCGGAGCGCCACGGCTCGCCCCGCTCATCACCGCGATCGGCATGTCGTTCATCCTCCAGAACGTGGCCATCGGGTGGAAGGGCCCGAGCTACATCGCGATCCCGAACGTGCTGCCGCGCGGGAACGTCTTCTCGATCCACGGCGTCACCTACACGTGGGAGAAGCTCATCGTCGTGATCGTCACCATCCCGGTGTTGATCGCACTCATGTGGCTTGTGCTGAAGACGAGGCAAGGCAAGGCGATGCGTGCCGCGGCACAGGATCGCGATGCGGCCGCGATGATGGGCATCAACGTCAACCGGACGATCTCGTTCACATTCTTGATCGCGGGAAGCCTCGCCGGCGCGGCAGGGTTGCTGTACGCCCTCTATTTCGGGCAGGTGCGCTACGACACGGGCTTCCAGCTCGGCCTGATCGCGTTCACGGCCGCCGTCCTCGGCGGCATCGGCAACCTGCCGGGCGCGGTCCTCGGCGCGCTCTCGATCGGCTTCATCCAGGCGTACAACGAGGGCCTCACCTGGCACATGCCGGGAAGCGACTGGACGCAGTCGATCGTCTTCTCGATTCTCATCCTCATCCTCGTCTTCCGTCCCGAGGGGCTGCTCGGCGAGCGGACGCCGGAAGGGGCCTGACGTGCGCCGCCGCATCTCCGAGCAGATCGCGCGCGCCTGGTGGACGGCTCTCGGCGCGGCCGGGCTGTCGCACGAACGCTGGAACGCGCTCCGACCCGGAGTGCGCCGGGCGGTCAAGGTGGCCGTTTGGGTTGCCATCTTCCTCGGCCTCGTCGCAGCGTTCGGCGTGTGGAAGACGTCCGCACTCGCGATCGGCGCGATCGTCTACCTGCTCGTCGCGCCGCTCTGGAACCGGCTGACGTTCCGCGGCTGGGCGTACGGGAAGTGGATCGCGCCGCTCGCGGTACTCGCGATCGCGATCACCTATCCCTACTACGTCAACCACATGCCGGAGCTGCCGCTCTTCGGCCCGTTCCCGCAGCTCTCGACGCTCGTCGTGATGACGATCTTCACGATGATGGCGCTCGGCCTGAACTTCGTCGTCGGCTACGCCGGGTTGCTCGACCTCGGCTACGTCGCGTTCTACGCGATGGGCGCCTACATGGCCGGCTGGTTTGCGTCGTCGCAGTTCTCGAAGCAGAACGTCAACCTCGGTGCGGTCGGGCTCTATCCCGGCGCGACCGGCTTCCACTTCTCGATCTGGATGGTGCTGCCGATGGCCGGTGTGGCGACTGCCGTCGTCGGTGTGATCATCGGCCTACCGACTCTGCGCCTGCGCGGTGACTACCTCGCGATCGTCACACTCGGCTTCGGTGAGATCCTGCCCCAGATCGCCCGTAACGGCGACCATCTCTTCGGTACCAGCTTCAACCTGACGAACGGCACCGGCGGCATCACGCCGATCGACGGCCCAGGGTTCGGCAACTGGCTCGACAAGCATCTCCATCTGCCTGCGAACTTCCTCACGGCCGGCAACCTCGATTCGGTCTTCCTCTGGACCGGTATCGGGCTCGTGCTGATCACCATCTTCTGCAGTGCGCGGCTGCGCGACTCGCGGATCGGGCGCGCGTGGATCGCGATTCGAGAGGACGAGACCGCGGCGGCGGCGATGGGCGTCCCGCTCATGCGCACGAAAACGTGGGCATATGCGACCGGCGCGTTCTTCGGCGGCGTCGCGGGCGCGTACTACGCGTCGTACAAGAGCGGCGCGTTCCCCGACGACTTCTTCTTCCAGATCTCCGTGTTCATCCTCTGCATGGTCATTCTCGGCGGCATGGGGAACATCTGGGGCGTCATCTTCGGCGCCTGCTTCCTCACGTACCTCGATCGTGAAGGCCTCTCGAACATCGGCACGCAGATCAACAACCAGTTCGGCACCAGCCTCGACGTGCCGAAGTACGAGTTCGGCATCTTCGGGATCATCATCGTCGTCGTCATGCTCTTCAGGCCGGAGGGGCTGATCCCGAGCTCACGACGGGCCGCCGAGCTGCACGAAGACGAGCCACACGACGAGCCGCTCTACGACCACGAGATCGCCGGTGCCTGACGAGCTCCTCCGCACCGAGCTCCTCCGCAAGGAGTTCGGCGGCCTCGTCGCCGTGGACGACGTCGACTTCACCGTGCCGGCCGGCGCGATCGTCAGCCTGATCGGCCCGAACGGAGCGGGCAAGACGACGTTCTTCAACATGCTCACGGGCGTGTACAAGCCGACTGCAGGGCGTGTGCACTTCAACGGCGAGGACATGACCGGGAAGCCGCCGCATGCGTTCACGCAGCGCGGCATCGGACGCACGTTCCAGAACATCCGCCTTTTTCAGAACATGACGGCGCTCGAGAACGTGCTCGTCGGCATGCACGTGCGTTTGAAGGGCAACCTGTTCGAGGCGATCATCCGGACACCGCGCGTCAAGCGCGAGGAGATCGAGGCGAGGGTGCGCGCGCGTGAGCTGCTCGAGTTCTCGGGGTTGCGGCGCAAGGACGCGGTGATCGGCCGGAACCTCTCGTACGGCGATCAGCGCCGGCTCGAGGTGGCGCGCGCGCTTGCGACGCAGCCGAAGCTGCTGCTGCTCGACGAGCCGACGGCGGGGATGAACCCGCAAGAAACCGCCGACTTCACAGCCTTCGTCGGTCGCCTGCGTGAAGAGCAGGGGCTCGCCGTGCTCCTGATCGAGCACGACATGCGCGTCGTCATGGGCGTCTCCGACCGCGTGACGGTGCTCGACTACGGCGAGAGGATCGCGGAAGGCACGCCGAAGGAGATCCAGAAGAACGAGCGCGTGATCGAGGCCTACCTCGGCACCGGGGCGGTGAGCTCGTGAACGCGGCCGGCACGCCGCTGCTCGCGGTCGACGGGATCGAGACGTACTACGGCTCGATCCAGGCGCTGAAGGGCGTGACGCTCGAGGTGCACGAGGGCGAGATCGTGACGCTGATCGGCGCGAACGGAGCGGGCAAGTCGACGACGCTGCGCTCGATCAACGGGCTCAACCATCCGCGGCGCGGCATGATCGCCTTCCGTGGTCAAGACATCACGCACGACCCGGCGCACGAGATCGTCAAGCTCGGCATCGCCCAGTCGCCGGAGGGCCGCCGGCTCTTCCCGCGTATGTCGGTGACCGAGAATCTCGAGATGGGCGCGTTCCAGCGGAAGGACAAGGGTGCGTTCAAGGACGACATGGACCGCGTGTTCGAGTTGTTCCCGCGGCTTGCCGAGCGGCGTCACCAGAAAGCGGGGACGTTGTCCGGCGGCGAGCAGCAGATGTGCGCGATCGGGCGCGCGCTGATGGCGCGACCGACGCTCCTGATGCTCGACGAACCGTCGATGGGCCTCGCCCCGATCTTCGTCGAGCGGATCTTCGAGACGATCGTCGAAGTGAACAAGCAGGGCACCTCGATCCTGCTCGTCGAGCAGAACGCGCTGATGGCGCTCGACGTCGCGAACCGCGGCTACGTGCTCGAGACGGGCCACGTCGCACTCGCCGACAACGCGAAGGCGCTCGCCCAGAACCCCGAAGTGCGCAAGACGTACCTCGGCGAGTCGTAGTCCTTTTCGGGCAGTGCGCGCTTCCTCAGCGTTTCCTCAGTGTGTTTGACACCGGGACGGCGCCGCCCGCGACATGTCCGTGACTCGCAGGCAGTGTTTCTATTCGCGCGCTGCGAGCGGTGTTTGACACCAGGAGATGTCCTCTCGGGCCTAGCCGGACCCCACGCGCAGCGGGAAGTACGGCGGGCTCAGCAGGAAGCCGATGCGTTCGTGGCCTTGACCGCGTGCCATCTCGAGTGCGGCGCCGATGCCGTGTACCGGGACGAAGCCGAGCTGCCGCACTGCGGTCGCGTCCGCGGCGCCCGCGACGAGCACCGCACCGAGCCGGCCGAGCGCGGGCTGGCAGGCGTTCCAGTCGCGGAACGGCAGCAGCGGATGCACCGTGCGGCCGGAGCGGTAGTCCGCGAGCGCACGCGGATCGGTCGCTGCGGCGCGCTCCGCCTCGGCGAGAACGCTCGGATCGCGCCCCGTGCGCGTCGCGTGGAAGAACGTGCGGTACGGCTGTTGTGTCGGATGCGCGAAGCGACGCGCGAAGCGGTTGACGAGAATTGCGGTGCCGCCGTCGGCGACCGGAAAGGAGTCCCGCCAGAGCCGCAGCGCGAGCCCCAGGCCGAGATACGCCGCGACGAGCGGATTCGGACGTTCTCGCGGGAGATACGGCGTCACGCTCGGCACGCCGATCACCACCGTGTCGAGCGGCTCGTCGAGCTCGGCGCGCCGCAGCTCGACCGTGCGGAGCAGCGCCTCGGCGTGCGCCACCGACGGCGGGCCGCCGAACGCGTTCGCGACGGTCAGCTCGGTGCGGAGCGAACGCAGCACGTCGCGCCGCAGGACATCCGGCAGCGCGCGGTACACGTGGCGCAGGGGAGAACGTGCGATCCGCTCGAGCGCGGCGGGGTCGTACGGGTAGCCGCGCAGAGCACCGGAGAACTGCGGATGGTTCAGCACCAGCGAGACGCCGAGCAGCGGCACACGCTGCGCGAGCGCGCGCTCGAGCGCGATCGCGAGATGCCACCCCTGCGAGGCGGTCGTCTCGAGCAATGAGTACGCCCCGGCCGCGCGGAGCGAGTCGGCGCCGCCGGCCGCGAGCAACGTCGCCGGGCCGCCGTGCAGCACCGACTCCGCCGCGCTGATCACGACGACGAGATCCGTCTCCACGAGCGCGCGGCTCACACGCAGCGGCGGCCGCGTCGACTCGTCGACCAGCACGAGGTCGGGATCCTCCACGTCGTGCACGCGCACGTTGCCGTGGAAGCGGCGCGCGAGCTCGGGTGTGACGAGCGACTCGAGCTCGCGCTGCGAAGTGCGCCGCGCGAGCCCGGGCGCGACGAGAAACGTCTGATAGCCCGTCGGGATACCCAGCCGCTCGAGCTCGGCGACGACCGCGGATACCGCCTGCTGCCGGGGATCCATCGTCGCCCCCGGAATCGGCAGCGCCGGCGGTTCCACGACGATCGTCGCACGGGCGCCGCGCCGCGCAAGCGCCTCGATCCCCTCGCCCTCGAGCGGGAAGCGCAAGGCGTCGCGAACCGCCGCGCCGACGTCGGCGACGCCTTCGCCGGGCGCCGGCGGCCTCAGCACGATCGCGTCGTCGGGAGCTGCGGCAACGACGAGCCGCGTGCCGGAGAGAAGGGGAACGCGGAGCACTACGGGTCCGAGACACGTCCGGCCATCGGCGCCGGACGATAGTCGCGTCTCGCCCCGGCTGCGTTCCTGCGCCTACGATCCGGAGGAGATGCA
>JBGPLW010000014.1:0-17687 GCA_041486645.1 Gaiellaceae bacterium
GGCGCCGAGGCACGCGCAGCCCGTCGTGCGCGAGACGCAGCTTCAGTTCCCGCTCGAAGGACGCACCGTGGTGCTCGTCGACGACGTCCTCTACACGGGCCGCACGATCCGCGCCGCGATCGAGGCGCTCTTCGACTACGGCCGCCCGGCCCGCGTCCAGCTCGCAGTCATCGTCGACCGTGGCCACCGTGAGCTACCGATCCGCCCCGACTACGTCGGCAAGAACCTGCCGACGGCACGCGGCGAGCGGATCCAGGTGCAGCTCGTCGAGATCGACGAGGTCGACCAGATCCTGCTCGTGCCGAACCCGGAGGAGGGCTCCCAGTGACGTCCATCCATCTCGTCAAGGACGACCTGCGCCCGCCGGATAGGCCGTCGCGGCGCCACCTGATCTCGATCGCCGACCTCACGCGCGACGATGTCGAACGGCTGCTCGGCACCGCACACGTCTTCGAGGGCTCGCTCACTCGGAACGTGAAGAAGCTGCCGACCCTCAAGGGTCACCTCGTCGTCAACCTCTTCTACGAGTCGTCGACGCGCACCTCGTCGAGCTTCGAGCTCGCGGCCAAGCGGCTCTCCGCCGACACGATGACCATCAAGTCCGCGGGCTCGTCGGTGGACAAGGGCGAGTCGCTGAAGGACACGGCGCTGACGCTCGGCGCCTACGACCCCGACGTGATCGTCATGCGGCATCCGCAGATCGGCGCGCCACAGCTCGTCGCGCGAGTCACCGACGCCCATGTCGTGAACGCCGGCGACGGCAAGAACCAGCACCCGACGCAGGCGCTGCTCGACCTCTACACCTTGCAGCAGGAGCTCGGCCGTCTCGACGGATTGCACGTCGCGATCGTCGGCGATGTCCTGCACTCGCGCGTCGCCCGTTCGCTCGTCCAGGCCTTCGCTCTCGTCGGCATCCGCTGCACGCTCGTCGGTCCGCCGGCGCTGCTGCCGCAGCTCGGCGTCGAGGCGACCTCCGACATCGGCGCGATCCGCGACGCCGACGTCGTCTACGTCCTCCGGATGCAGCGCGAGCGCATGGAGCCCGGCGCGAACTACGTGCCGAGCCTCCGCGAGTACACCGCGCGGTGGGGCATCACGCCCGAGCGGCTGCGGCCGGGACAGAAGGTCATGCATCCGGGCCCGATGAACCGCGGCGTCGAGATCGACCCGCGCGTCGCGGACTCTGCCGATTCGCTTGTCGAAGCGCAGGTGCGCTCGGGTCTCGTCGTGCGGATGGCCGTGCTCTACGACGTGCTGACCGGCGGTCCGGTCGGCGTGCGCAACCTCGCCGCGGCGGAGGTGGCGTGATGCTCTGGGCGAGGCAGCACGAGCCGGCGAACGTCGTCGTCCGCGGCGCCCGCGTCGTCGACCCGACGGAAGGCATCGACGCGGTCCTGGACGTCCGCATCGACAACGGCGTGATCGCTGCGATCGCGGCGACGGTCGACACGAACCAGCACCGGGTGATCGACGGAACCGGCCTCGTGCTCGCTCCCGCTTTCGTCGATCCGCACGTGCACCTGCGCACGCCGGGCCGCGAAGACGAGGAGACGATTGCGAGCGGCACCGCCGCCGCCGCGGCCGGCGGCTACTGCGCGATCCTCGCGATGCCGAACACGGATCCGATCGTCGATTCCGCAGCGACGCTCCGCTCGCTCGTCGAGACCGCGAAGCACGAGGGGGAGATTCCCGTCGGCTTCCTCGCTGCCATCACGCGCGGCCAGGGCGGCGAGGAGCTGACGGAGATGGGCGAGCTCGCCGAGGCCGGCGCGGTCGCGTTCTCCGACGACGGCGTGCCGGTCGTCTCCGCCGGGCTGATGCGGCGTGCGCTCCAGTACGCGTCGATCACCGGCCGCCCGCTCGCGCTCCACTGCGAGGAGCCGACGCTCTCGCGCGGCGGCCACGTGCACGAAGGGGCCGTCGCCGCCGAGCTCGGCTTCTCCGCGTACCCCTCGATCGGCGAGTCGGTGATGGTCGAGCGCGACCTCGCGCTCGCCGCTTACGAGGAACAACCCCTGCACCTCATGCACCTTTCCGCGGCAGAGTCCGTCGCCGCGCTGCGCCGCGCCCAGGACGCCGGCGTGCGTGCAAGCGGCGAGGTCACGCCGCACCATCTCGTGCTGACCGACGAGGCCGTCCGCTCGCTCGACGCGAACGTGAAGATGAACCCGCCGCTCCGCGCGGAACGGGACCGCGTCGCGCTCCTCGACGCACTGCGCGACGGCACGATCGAGGCGATCGCCACCGACCACGCGCCGCACGCGCGGCACGAGAAGGATGTGCCGTTCGAAGCGGCGCCGTTCGGCGTCACCGGTCTCGAGACTGCGTTCGCGGTGCTCTACACCGAGCTCGTCGAGCCGGGCCTGCTGTCGCTCGCGACGCTGCTCGAGCGGATGTCCGCCGGGCCGGCGCGCATCTTCGGGCTCGAGCGACCGCGCATCGCGGCGGGCGCGCGCGCGAACCTCGTCCTGCTCGACTTCGGCGGCTCGACGAAGGTGACCGAGGACGGCTTCCGCTCGCGCTCGGCGAACTCGTGGCTCCTCGGCCGCACGCTGCACGGCCGCGTCGCTCTCACCATCGCGGCCGGCGCGGTGGTGCACGAATGAGCGGGATGCTGGTCCTCGAGGACGGCACGGTCTTTCGAGGCGAGTTGGTCGGCTCCGACGGCTTCGCGTGCGGCGAGGCGGTCTTCACGACGGCGATGACGGGCTACCAGGAGATCGCCACCGACCCGAGCTTCGCCGAGCAGCTCGTCTGCTTCACGGCGCCGATGGTCGGCAACTACGGCGTCGACCCGACGCGTTCCGAGTCGACGCGCCCGCACGCGCGCGCGGTGCTGATGCGCGAAGCACGAGGCCCGCAATGGACGGACTGGCTGCTCGAGAAGGGCGTCGTCGCGCTGACGGGTGTCGACACGCGGAGCCTCGTGTTCAAGCTTCGCGACTCCGGCGCGATGCGCGGCGTCGTCTGCTCCGGCGATGTCGCCGTGGACGAGGCGCTGGCGCTCGCGCAGAAGCTCGAGCCGATGAACGGCCGCGCCCTTGTCGCCGACGTGTCGACGACAGAGCCGTACATCTTCAACGACTCGGGTGGAGCCCGAGTCGCGGTCGTCGACTACGGCTGCAAGCGCTCGATCCTGCGGCGGCTCGCGCGCGCAGGCGCGGCTGTCACCGTCTACCCACACGACGTCGACGCCGACGAGCTCGCAACCTTCGACGGCGTCCTGCTCTCCAACGGCCCGGGCGACCCGGAGCCGCTCGCCGCGGAGATCAACACCGTGCGCGAGCTGCTCGGCCGCGTGCCGGTGCTCGGCATCTGCCTCGGCCACCAGCTGGTCGGCCGCGCGGTCGGGCTGACCACGTCGAAGCTTCCGTTCGGCCACCGCGGCGCCAACCATCCCGTGCTCGAGCGCGCGACGGGCCGCGTGCTCGTCACCGCGCAGAACCACGGCTTCTGCGTCGACGCCGCCGACGCGCCCGAGGTGACGCACGTGTCGCTCTACGACGGCACCGTCGAGGGGCTCGCGTTCCCGAAGCTGCGCGCGCAGTCGCTCCAGTTTCATCCAGAGGCCGGCCCCGGTCCGCACGACGCTTGGCCGCACCTCGAGACCTGGGTGGAGGGTCTCGCCGATGCCGCGTAGGACGGACATCGACTCGATCCTCCTCATCGGATCCGGGCCGATCGTGATCGGCCAGGCGTGCGAGTTCGACTACGCCGGCTGCCAGGCGTTGAAGGTGCTGCGCGAGGACGGCTTCCGCACGATCGTCGTGAACTCGAATCCGGCGACGATCATGACCGACCCCGGCTTCGCCGACCGCACGTACCTCGAGCCACTCGACCTCGAAGGCGTCGCATCGGTGCTCGAGCGGGAGCGGCCCGATGCGCTCCTGCCGACGATGGGCGGGCAGACCGCACTCAACCTCGCCCGCGAGCTCGCGCACGCCGGCATCCTCGACGACCTCGATGTCGAGCTGATCGGCGCCCCGCTGCACGTGATCGACCGAGCAGAGGACCGCCAGCTCTTCAAAGAATGCGTCGAGCGAGCGGGCCTCCGCGTGCCCCGATCGCGGACGGTGACGGCTCTCGACCAGCTCGAGGGCCTTATGACCCCTGCGGTCGTGAGGCCCGCATTCACGCTCGGCGGGCACGGCGGCGGCTTCGCCGAGACCGCCGACGAGCTGCGCGCGCAGATCGAGCGCGGCCTCCGTGAGAGCCCGATCGGCCAGGTGCTCGTCGAGGAGTCGGTGCGCGGCTGGGACGAGTTCGAGCTCGAGGTCGTTCGCGACCGAGCCGACAACGTCGTGATCGTCTGCTCGATCGAGAATCTCGACCCGATGGGCGTCCACACCGGCGACTCGGTGACGGTCGCGCCGCAGATGACGCTGCCCGACGAGGCGTACCAGGAGCTGCGCGACGCAGCCGCCGCGGTCGTGCGCGAGGTCGGCGTCGAATGCGGCGGCTCGAACATCCAGTTCGCGCGCGATCGCGAGAGCGGCGAGATCCGGGTGATCGAGATGAACCCCCGCGTGTCGCGCTCGTCCGCGCTCGCGTCGAAGGCGACCGGCTATCCGATCGCGAAGGTCGCCGCGAAGCTCGCGGTCGGCTACACGCTCGACGAGATCCCGAACGACCTGACGAAGACGACGCCGGCGAGCTTCGAGCCGACCCTCGACTACGTCGTCGTGAAGATCCCGCGCTTCGCGTTCGAGAAGTTCCCCGGCGCCGACACGAAGCTCGGCACGCAGATGAAGTCCGTCGGCGAGACGATGGGCATCGGCCGCACGTTCCGCGAGGCGTTCGTGAAGGCGGAGCGGGGCCTCGAGGCGCCGCTCGACTGGCACCCCGAGAACCTCCACCCGTGGTTCGCGCGCGAGCTCGAGCGCGTCGAGCACGAGCGCGAGAAGCAACAGACGCGCGCACCGGTGTATCGCCGCATCGACTCCTGCGCAGGTGAGGTCGCTGCGGAGTCGTCCTACTACTACGCCACCTGGGGCGAAGCCGACGAGGCGCTGCCACACGGGACGGCGCCGCGTGTGGTCATCCTCGGCAGCGGCCCGAACCGAATCGGCCAGGGCATCGAATTCGACTACTGCTGCGTGCACGCGGCGCAGGCGTTTCGCGCGCTCGGCTACGAGGCCGTGATGGTCAACTCGAACCCGGAGACGGTCTCCACCGACTACGACACGAGCGACCGGCTGTACTTCGAGCCGCTCGACGCGGCCGCCGTGCTCGCCGTCTGCCGGCGCGAGCAGCCTGAAGGCGTCGTCATCCAGTTCGGCGGCCAGACACCGCTCAAGCTCGCCTCGGCGCTCGAGGACGCCGGCGTCGCGATTCTCGGTACGCCGTTCGGCGCCGTCGACCTCGCCGAGGACCGCGAGCGCTTCGGCCGCCTCACCGACGAGCTCGGCATCCGCGTCCCGCCGTGGGGGATGGCGGAGAGCGCCGGCGAGGCGGAAGAGGTCGCGGAACGGATCGGCTACCCGGTGCTCGTGCGGCCGTCGTACGTCCTCGGCGGGCGCGCGATGCGGATCTGCTACTCGGCGGAGCAGGTGCGCGACGCGATGCGCAGCATCGAGGGCCGCGTGCTCGTCGATCGCTTCCTCGAGGACGCGATCGAGCTCGATGTCGACGCGCTCGCCGACGGAACGCTCTGCTACGTCGCAGCGGTGATGCAGCACGTCGAAGAGGCTGGCGTGCACTCGGGCGACTCGTCGTGCGTCCTGCCGGCGCCGTCACTCGACCCCGCCACGTACTTCGAGGTCTGCCACGTCGTGCGCCGCCTCGCGCGCGGGCTCGGCGTCGTCGGCTTGCTGAACGTGCAGCTCGCGCTCTCCGGCGGTGTCCTCTATGTGCTCGAGGCGAACCCGCGCGCGTCGCGCACCGTCCCGTTCGCGTCGAAGGCGACCGGCGTCAATCTCGTCGAGGCGGCGTGCAGGCTCGCGACGGGCGTGCGTCTCTCGGAGCTCGAGCTGCCGCCCGAGCGGCCGCCCGCGCAGGTGAGCGTCAAGGCTGCGGTGCTGCCGTTCGCGCGCTTCCCCGGCGCCGATCCGGTGCTCGGCCCGGAGATGCGCTCGACCGGCGAGGTGATGGCGAGCGCGCGCGACTTCCCGACCGCGTTCGCGAAGGCGGAGCGCGCGGCCGGCCGTCCGCTGCCGTCGCACGGCACCGCGTTCCTCTCCGTGCGCGACGCCGACAAGCCCGCGCTCATCCCGATCGCCGCGGCGCTCGCCGGGCTCGGCTTCGCGCTCATCTCGACCGGCGGCACCGCCGACGCGCTTCGAGCCGCGGGCCTCGACGTGCACGAGATCGAGAAGGGCAAAGCGGTCGTCGACCTGATCCGCAAGCGCGCGTGCGATCTGGTCGTCAACACGCCGCAGGGGCGCAACGCACGCTCCGACGGCTACGCGATCCGCGAAGCCGCACTCGCGGCCCGGATCCCGTGCATCACGACGCCGTCCGGCGCCGCCGCCGCCGTGCACGCGATCGCATCGGCGCGGCGCGAGGGAACGCTCTCGCTGCAAGAACGGATCGAGGTTGAGGCGGTTGGTGTCTAGACGGGAGCAACTGAGCGTCACCGGCCGCGAAGCAGTCGGCCTCTACACGCTCCTGCGGCTCGAGCGCGGCACGCTCGATCCGGGCGTGCCCGGACAGTTCTTCATGCTCGAGGCGCCCGGGCGCCTGCTGCCGCGGGCGCTCTCGCTCTGCCTCGCGCCGTCCGGCGAGCTCGCGTTTCTGCTCGATCCGGTCGGCCCCGGCACCGAGGCGCTCTGCGCGCTCGAGCGCGGCGACCGGATCCACGTCTTCGGCCCGCTCGGCAACGGCTACCGGCTCGACGTCGAGCGGCCGCTCCTCGTCGGCGGCGGCGTCGGCCTCGCACCGCTTCCGTATCTCGCCGAAGCGCTCGGCTCCCCGCCGGCGGTGCTCGGCTTCCGGAGCGACGCGCACGCCGAGGCGGCAGTGCTCCTGCCGGGCGCCGAGGTCGTCGTGAACCCGACCCTTGTAACAGACTGCAACTTGGAAGCTTTCGACGTGCTCGCGTGCGGGCCGGAGCCGATGCTGCACGCGGTCGCTGCGCAGTGCCCCGGCGCGCAGCTCGCGTGGGAAGCGCCGATGGCGTGCGGTTACGGCGCGTGTTACGGCTGCGCCGTCGAGATCGGCGGCGAGCTGAAACGCCTCTGCGTCGAAGGACCGGTTCTCCTTGCGGCTGCTTAACGCGTCCGGCTGTCTCGACGCGCTCGTCGCACCCGGCGTCGCGCGTCAGCTCGACGGCTTCGTCACGAAGACGATCACGCCTCTGCCGCGCGAGGGCAACGCGCCGCCCCGGATCACGGAGACGGCGCACGGGATGCTGAACGCGATCGGTCTCGCAAACGCGGGGCGCGAACGTTTCCTCCGCGAGCACCTGCCGCGTCTCCGCGAGCTCGGGATCCCGCTCTGGATCTCGGTCGGCGGCTTCTGCGCGGCCGACTACGCAGACACATGCGCGGCGCTCGAAGACGTCGAGGCGGTCGAGCTGAACCTGTCCTGCCCGAACGTCGACGAGGCCGCCGACTCAGCCGCCGAGATCGTCGCCGCCTGCCGCGCCGCGACGCTGCTTCCGCTCTACGCAAAGCTCTCCGCCGCCCACCCGGACATCGCGGCCGTCGCGCGCGCGGTCGCCGCCGCCGGCGCCGACGGGCTCTCGCTCGTCAACACGCTCCGAGGGCTCGCGCTCGACCCGCGGACGCTCCGGCCCGTGCTCGCGCGCGGCACGGGCGGGCTTTCCGGTCCGTCGCTGAAGCCCGTCGCGCTCGCAGCCGTCCATGCCTGCTACGCGGCGACGCAGCTGCCGATCGTCGGCATGGGGGGAGTCACGAGCGGGCAGGACGCGCTCGAGCTCATCGCCTGCGGCGCTTCCCACGTCGCGCTCGGCACGGTGCTCTTCTCCGATCCCGACGCGCCGTCACGCATCCGGGAGGAGCTCGCCGAGGTCAATGCGGACGACTTTGTCGCCGCCGCGCACGACTCGGAAAAGTTGCTGGAGTTCCGCGCAAAAGTGGTCGCTTGATCGCTGCTGAACGGTTGCTAGTATCGGGCGCCTGCCCGTGCCTGCTTCCAAAACCGCTCACGCACCAGTCCGCTCCCTCGACCAGCGCATGGACGCGCTCCGTCGGGCGAACGACGTTCGTGTCAAACGGGCGAAGCTGAAGAAGGATCTCAAGGACGGTCGGGTCCGGATCGAGACCATCCTCGGCAGGCCGCCCGAGTACGTCGAGACGGCGAAGGTGATCGACATCCTGATGGCGGTGCCGAAGTTCGGGCGCGTGAAGGCTGCCCGCTTCCTAAATACGTGCCGCATCAGCCAGTCGAAGACCGTCGGCGGGTTGTCCGACCGGCAGCGCGCGGAGTTGATTGACCTCTTCAACCGGTAACGCCCGGCCCTCGGTCATCGTCGTCACCGGCCCGTCCGGTGCCGGCAAAGGAACGCTGATCCGCGAACTGCTGGAGCGCGTGCCCGAGCTGGAGGTGACCGTCTCGGCGACGACCCGTGACCGCCGTCCAGGCGAGGAAGACGGGCGCGAGTACTGGTTCCTCGAGCCGGACGAGTTCCTCGCCCGCATCGAGGCGAACGCCTTCCTCGAGCACGTCGTCTATGTCTCGGGCCACCGCTACGGCACGCTCCGCTCGGAGCTCGAGCGCATCCGCGACCGCGGCCACGTGCCGCTCCTCGAGCTCGAGACCGAGGGTGCCCGGCGCGTGAAAGCGGAAGATCCGCGCGCCGTGACGATCTTCATCTCCGCCGCCGTCGACGAGCTCGATCGCCGTCTCACGGAGCGCGCAACGGAGAGCACGGGCGAGATCGGCGAGCGGATCGCCCTCGCCCGCCGCCAGCTCGAGGAAGCCGGCCGCTTCGACTACGTCGTAGAGAACGACGATCTGGAGCGGGCCGTGGAGGAGCTCACCGAGCTTTGCCGCGGTCTTCTCATTTCTGCAGGTACCATTTCGCCCAGATGATTCAGCCCCGCGTAGACGATCTGCTCCTCAACGTCGATTCGCGCTATGCGCTCGTCATCGTTGCGGCCAAGCGGGCCCGGCAGATCAACAACTACCACCACCAGCTCGGCGAAGGCACCTTCGACGACAATCCGCCGCCGCTCGTGGAATCGCGCTCGAAGAACTACCTCACCATGGCCATGGAGGAGATCTCCGAGGGCATGCTGACCTACGACTACGTGAAGTAAGTCGTTTCGCGCCCTAGCGCGCAGGCTCAGAGCAGGCACAATTCCCCGCATGGCCCGCGTCCTGCTTGGGGTTACAGGGGGCATCGCCGCCTATAAGGCCTGCGAGGTCTGCCGACTGCTGGTCAAGGGCGGCCATGACGTCGTGCCGCTCGTGACGCCCGGCGCCGAGCGCTTCGTGACGGCCGAGACGTTTCGTGCGCTCGCGCGCCGGCCTCCGGCCGAGGACGTCTACCTTCACCTCACGCGAGCCGACCTGCTGCTCGTCGCGCCGTGCACGGCGAACACGCTTGCGAAGCTCGCGCACGGTCTCGCCGACAATGTCCTCACCGAGGCGGCGCTCGCGCACCGCGGACCGACGCTCGTTGCGCCGGCGATGAACCCGCGCATGTGGTCGCACCCCGCGACGCGAGCGAACACGGAGCTGCTGCGCGCGCGCGGCGTCGTCCTCGTCGGGCCCGACGAGGGCGAGACGGCCGAAGGCGAGCTCGGCGTGGGGCGGATGGCCGAGCCGCACGAGATCGTCGCCGCGGCGGAAGATCTCCTCGCCGGGCATGGGCCCCTGCGCGGGAAGCGCGTGCTCGTCTCGGCCGGAGGGACGCGCGAGCCGATCGACGCCGTGCGCTTCGTCGGCAACCGCTCCTCGGGCCGCATGGGCATCGCGCTCGCCGCCGAAGCTCGCGCGCGCGGCGCGCACGTCACGCTCCTCGGCGCGAATCTCGCGGCGCCGGCGCCGCCCGGCGTCGAGGTCGTCGAGACGCCGACGGCCGCGGAGCTCGAGCGCGAGGCGCTCGCCCGCGGCGCCGACGCCGACGTCGTGATCATGGCCGCGGCCGTCGCCGACTACCGCCCGGCGGAGTCGCTCACGACGAAGCGGCCGAAGGATCGAAGCGGCTGGACGGTCGAGCTCGAGCCGACGACCGACATCCTCACGACGCTCGGCGAGCGCCGCACGCCGGGGCAGCTGCTTGTCGGCTTTGCCGCCGACCAGGGCGAGCGCGGCCTCGAGCGCGCACGCGAGAAGCTCGCCGCGAAGAAGACCGACCTGTTCGTCTTCAACGACGTTGCTCGCAGCGACATCGGCTTCGACTCCGCCGACAACGAGGTCACGCTCGTGACGCACGCGGGCGAGCGCGTCGTCGGCAAGGCGCCGAAGAGCGAGATCGCGGCTGCGGTTCTCGACGAGGTGGAGCGCCTGCTTGGCTGAGCCCGCCGTCGAGCCGGCCCCGGCGGATCTCGTCGGCGCGATCGTCGCGAACCTCGGCCGTGTCGTGCACGCGTCCGAGGAGACGTTGCGGCTCGTCGTCCTCTGCCTCGTCGCCGAGGGCCACCTGATCATCGAGGACTTCCCGGGCGTCGGGAAGACGATGCTCGCGAAGGCGCTCGCACGCTCGCTCGACTGTTCTTTCTCCCGGCTCCAGTTCACGCCCGACTTGCTGCCGTCCGACGTCACGGGCGTCAACGTCTACGACCAGCGGTCGAACCGCTTCGAGTTCCGTGCGGGACCGGTCTTCGCGAACCTGCTGCTCGTCGACGAGGTGAACCGCGCGTCGCCGAAGACGCAGGCTGCGCTCCTCGAGTGCATGCAGGAGTCGCAGGTGACGATCGACGGCGAATCGCATCCGCTCGAGCGTCCGTTCATGGTCATCGCAACCCAGAACCCGATCGAGTACGAGGGCACGTACCCGTTGCCGGAGGCGCAGCTCGACCGCTTCACGATGCGCCTCGACCTCGGCTACCCGCCGCTCGCGGACGAGGCGAAGATGCTCGACGAGCAGACGCACACGCCTCCGCTCGAATCGCTCGTTCCGGTCGCCGACCACGACGACGTCGTACGGCTCGCCGAGCAGGCGCGCGAGGTGTATGTCGAGGAGAGCCTCAGCCGCTATGTCGTCGCGCTGCTCCGCCAGACGAGAGCGGACACGCGCCTCTATCTCGGCGCGAGCCCGCGCTCGGGCATCGCGCTCCTGCGCGTCGCGAAGGCGCGGGCGCTCGCGGACGGGCGCGACTACCTCGTGCCGGACGACGTGAAGGCGATCGCCGCCGTCGTGCTGTCGCACCGGCTGATCCTCGGCCCCGAGGCGCGCTCCGCAGGTCTCGGCGGGGCGGCGATCGTCGGCGAGGCCCTCGAGAAGACGCCAGTCCCGGTGTAGTGGAGACCCGCAGATGACCCAGCGAGGACGCTCCGTCCTCGCGCTCGGCGTCATCGTCTACTTCGCCGCGTGGATCTTCGGTTCGCGCGCCCTCTATCCGGTCGCAACAGGGCTCGTCTTCTCGGTTGCGCTCGCGGTCGGCTGGGTTCGCCTCTCGACGCGGCCGCCGCACGTGCGCCGGCACGGCGCGGCGCGCGACGTCCTCGAGGGCGACGACGTCCGCGTCGACCTCGTCGTGGAGTCGACCGGGACGCTGCCACCGCCGACGCTCGTCGCGCACGAGCGCCCGGGACGGCTCGACGAGCGCCGCGTCGAGCTCCACCACGTCGGCGGCAGGCGGTTCGCCGGCGGATACGACTTGCGTGCGGTCCCGCGCGGGCGCTACGCGTTCCAGACCGTGAGGCTGACCATCGAGGATCCGTTCGCGCTCGCGCACGCAGATCTCGAGCAGGGTGAGCCGCAGGCGCTCGTCGTCTATCCCAGGCTCGTGTCGCTCGAGCGTCTCTTCTCGGAAGGCGGCGCGCACGCGCAGGACGGGCGCCGGCTCCTCCTCCGCCGCCCCACGGGATTCGAGCTGCACAGCGTCCGTGAGTACATCGAGGGCGAGTCGCTCCGCAAGGTGCACTGGCCCACGACGGCGCGCAGCGGCCGGCTCATGGTGAAGGAGCTCGAGGACGCGCCGCGCGACGAGGTGGCGGTGCTGCTCGACGGCGACGCGCACGCGGGCACGGATCGGGGCTTCGACGTCGCCGTGCGCGCGGCAGGCTCGGTGCTCCAGGCGCACTGGCGCCGCCGCAGGCGCTGCGCGCTCGTGCTCAACTCGGCGGCCCGCGACGTCCAGGCTGTCACGTCGGAGGGCGACTGGCGCCGCGCGCTCGAGGTGCTCGCCGGAGCCGAGCGTGACGCGCAGACGCCGGCGTTCGCGCTGCTTGAGGCACACGGCGGGGTCGCGGCGCGTTCGCTCGACCTCATCGTCGTCACATCGCGCGTCGATGCGGCGCTCGTCGACCGCCTCGTCCAGCGTGCGCTCTCGCGCCGCGGCACGTCGCTCGTCTACGTCGAGGCCGAGCCCGGTCCCGTGCCGCAGCTGTTACGGCTTCAGGCGGTCGGCGTCCCGGTCGCGATCGTGCGCCCGGGCGACGATCTCGCGGCCGCGCTCGGCGCGCAGGAGGCACGCGTTGCGTAGGACGCTCGCGGTCTCGTTCGCGCCGGCGCTGGTGATCGCGGCGGTGTGGCTGCGTCTTGAGAATCCGCTCGATCGCCCGTATCGCGCGATCGGAGTCGTCACGCTCGCACTGCTGCCGGCACTCATCCGGCCGCGGTTCGGTCGGATCGTCGCCGCGGTCGTCGCGGCTGCGCTCGGCACGTGGATCGCCTTCGACGTCTCGCCGTTCCATCCGAGGCACTTTCCGCGGTCGGTCGGCGCGCATTTCGGCAACGGCTTCCTCGACTTCTACGACGTGCAGACGCCGTTCGACCCGCGCGTGCACGCCGAGATGCGCGGCGTGATCCTCGCGGCGATCTTCGGTTTCGTCGTCGCGCTGTCGTTCGCGGTCGCGGCCCGCCGCCCGCTCGCGGCTTCGCTCGTCCTGCTCCTGGGCGCGGGCTGGCCCGCGACGCTGCGCGGGAGCGCCGGCGCGCTCGTCGTCGGCGTGCTGATCCTGCTTGGCGTCTTCGTTGTGCTCGCCGGCCTGACGACTCGGCGCGTGCCCCGGGCCGTGCTGCCGGCGGCGCTCGTGCTCGTCCTTGCGGCGGTGATCGCCTCGGCCTCGGCGGCCGTCGCGAAGGGCGGCCTCGTGTCGTGGCAGCGCTGGGACCCGTACACCGCGCCGCAGGCCGCGGTCGGCGTCGCCTTTGTCTGGGATGCGCAGTACAACGGCATCCACTTTCCGAGGAAGCGGACGATCGTCCTCGAGGTGAAGGCGCCGCGCCGCTCGCTCTACTGGCGCGCCGCGGTGCTCGACGAGTACAGCGGCGATCGCTGGGAGGAGACGCTGCCGTTGCGCGCCGACGCGCTCGTCCCGAGCACCGGCAAGCAGCTGCTGCGCCAGGACGTTCGCATCCTCGCGCTGGCCGACACGCACCTCGTCGGTGCGAGCGTCCCTCTCCGCTACGACGCGGGCGACGCTCCGCTCGTCTCGCACGTGCCGGGCATCGCCTCGCTGCCGTCCGGCCTGACGCGCGGCTTCCGCTACACGGCATGGAGCTACGCGCCGAGGCCGACCGCGGCGCAGCTCGCCGCATCGAAGCCGAACTATCCGGTCCAGCTCGTCGAGCCCGGAACGTTTCTCGACGTCTGGCATCGAGTGAACGTGCCGGCCTTCGGCACACCAGGGCGAGCGCAGTTGGTCGCGAGGCTGCTCGAGACGACGCCGGTGTTGACGCAGTACGTGCCGCTCCTGCGGCGTGCGACAGAGGTGGCAGGCGGTGCGCGCTCGCCGTACGCGGCGGCCGCTGCGCTCGAACAGTGGTTTCGCTTCGACGGCGGCTTCGTCTACACGAACCATCCGGTCTCGGCGTCCGGTGCGCCGCTCGTCGACTTCGTCGCGCGGACGCGTGCCGGCTACTGCCAGCACTTCGCGGGCGCCATGGCGCTGATGCTCCGCTACCTCGGCGTGCCCGCGCGCGTCGCGGTCGGCTTCTCGAGCGGCACGTACAGCGCGAGCAAGGGTCTCTGGCGGGTGACCGACCACGACGCGCACGCCTGGGTCGAGGTGTGGTTCCGCGGCTACGGCTGGCTGCCGTTCGACCCGACCCCGTCCGGGCGCCCGGAGCAGGGCCGGCTGAGTGCGCCGTACGCGACCGCCATCCTGACCGGAGCACGCGTTCGCGCGGGGCGCGCCATCCGAGGCCTGGGCCTCGGCGATCCGCGCGGCGCCGCACACCATCACGGCGAGGAGGGCACCGGCATCAGTGCGCTCGGGCCGCCGACCGCTGCCGCCGGCCGCTCGCACGGCGGCAGCCTGCTGCTCCTGCTCGCGCTCCTCGTCGCCGGGATCGCGACCGGCGTCGTCGTGACGAAGCTCGCCGTGCGGCGTGCCCGCTATCTGACACGCGATCCGCGACGGGTCGCGGCCGCCTGCCGCCGGGAGCTCGCCGACTACCTGCTCGACCAGCGGATCGACGCAGCGCGAAGCGCGACGCTGCACGAGCTCGGCGCGCTCGTCCGCCACGAGCTCGCCGTCGACCCGGACGCCTTCGTCGGCGCAGCGACCGCCGCCCGGTTCGGGCCGCCGTCCGGCGCCGCGCCGGCTGCGCGGCGCGCCCGGCGCGAGCTGCGTGCGCTCCTGCGCGGCGTGCGCGGGCGCCTGCCGGCGAGCGACCGCGTCCGCGGGCTGCTCTCACTGCGCTCGTTCGGCTTCGCCCCGTGAGGCACGCGATCGTGATGGCGGCGGGCGAGGGCACCCGGCTCCGCCCGCTCACCGAGCGCTGGCCGAAGCCGGTGCTGCCGATCGACGGGCGGCCGGTGATCGCGACGCTGCTCCGGGAGCTCGCCGCCGGCGGCTGCGAGCTTGCTGTCGTCGTCACCGGCCACCTCGCCGAGCAGGTCGAGGAACTCGTCGGCGACGGCTCGGCGTTCGGGCTCGAGGTCCGCTTCACGCGCCAGCCGAGCGTGCTCGGCTCGGCCGACGCGGTGCAGCGCGGCGTCGCCGCGGGCGCGACGGCGCCGTTTCTCGTCAGCGCCGCCGACACCGTCTACTCGCCCGGAGACGTCGGGCGCTTCGCGGCGGCGTTCTCGGCCGTGGAGACTGCAGGAGCGGTCGCGGTGCGACGCGGGCCGGGCAGCCAGCCGGTGCGCGTCAGCGATGGGCTCGTCCGGAAGCTGCTCGACGACGATGCGTCGAACCCGCTCTCGGCGGCGCCGCTCTGGGCTTTCGGGCCGGAGCTCGTTCCGCTCCTCGATGGGCTCTCGGGCCCGCCCTACGAGATCGCGGCCGCTGTCGAGCGCGCGATCGCCGCGGGCCTGGCGATTGCCGGGATCGAGATCGGGCCGACGCGGGACTTGACGGATCCGGTTGACTTGGTGGTGGGAAATTTCCCGTACCTGGGGCGATGAGCGAGACCACCTACAGCCTTTTCCAGCGAGGACGCCGCCATCTGAAGGGCGGCATGCCCGCGCAGGCGACCGTGTCGCTCGAGAAGGCGAAGCGGCGCGAGCCGGACAAGGAGTCGATCCGCGAGGCGCTCGGGATTGCGTACTTCCGCATCCGCCGCTGGGATGCCGCCGAGGCGGAGTTCCGCAAGCTGATCGAGCTCTCGCCTGTGAACGACTACGCGCACTACGCGCTCGGCCGCTGCCTCGAGAAGCAGGGACGCGACCGCGAGGCGAACGCGCACTACAAGCTCGCGAGCTCACTGCGCCCGGCGTCGAATCAGTACCGCGCGCGGATCAGGGACTTCGACGAGGACTAGCGGAAGCTCGCGCCGCATGAGGGCCGTTTGCCAGCGTGTGCGCGAAGCACGGGTGCTCGTCGACGGCCGCGTGGAAGGAGAGATCGGCATCGGGCTCTGCGTCCTGCTCGGGATCGCGCGGGGGGATGTGGCGCAGGACGCGGAGCGGCTCGCGGCCAAGATCGCCCGGCTGCGGATCTTCCCGGACGACGAGGGCCGCTTCGACCGGAGCGTGCTCGACGCGAACGGGCGGGTGCTCGCGATCTCGCAGTTCACCCTGCTGGCGGACACCGGCAAGGGGAACCGGCCGTCGTTCACGGACGCGGCGCCGCCCGAGGAGGCCGAGCCGCTGTATGTCCGGTTCTGCGAAGCGCTCGCGGGCGAGGGCGTGCAGGTCGCGCGCGGCGTCTTCGGCGCGCACATGCTCGTCGAGCTCGTGAACGACGGGCCCGTCACGATCGTCCTGTGAGGCTCCTCGTCACCGGCGGCGCGGGCTACCTCGGCTCCGAGGTCTGCGCGCAGGCGGTCGAGCGCGGCTGGGACGTGCTCGCGACGCAGTTCCAGGCGCCGCCGGCGCACGGCCGCGCCGTGCGCCTCGACATCCGTGACGCGGACGCGGCGCAACGCGTCCTGTTGCGACAGGGCCCGGACGTCGTCGTCCATACGGCGTACGTCCAGACGGACGAGCCGACGATCGTCAAGGGGAGCGCCGCGGTCGCGGCAGCCACGCATCGCTGCGGCGCGAGGCTCGTCCATCTCTCGACCGATCTCGTCTTCGACGGCGAGCAGGGTGCCCCGTACGACGAGGACGCCGAGCCGCGGCCGGTGTCTGCGTATGGTGCCGCGAAGCTCGAGGCGGAGCGCATCGTCGCACGCGTCCATCCTGAAGCCGTGCTCGTGCGCACCTCGCTCCTCTACGGGAAGCCCGGACCGCAGGAAGCGCTCGCGCTCCGCGACGACGTCGAGCTCTTCACCGACGAGATCCGTTGCCCGACGCTCGTCTCCGAGCTCGCGGCGGTGCTGCTCGAGCTCGCGGAGCTCGAAGTGAGCGGCCCGCTGCACGTCGCTGCGCCCGAAGCCGTCTCCCGGTACGAGCTCGGGCGGCTCCTGCGGGCGCGGTACGGGGGAGATCCCGCCCTCGTGCGCGGGGCGCAGGCGCCGAGGGTCGGGCGCGCCCGCAACGTCTCACTCGACTCGTCGCGGGCGGCCGCGCTGCTCTCGACCCGGCTTCGGGGCGTCACGGAGGCCCTCGCGCCGCCCCGCCCCGAGGCCCGCGGCTAGGCCGTTCGGCCTAGCCCTTGCTACAATCGGCCTACCATTTTCACCGGTTCGGCGAAATGGGCCCCGCGGGCCCATTTTTTTTCGGAGGAACGCGCATGGCCAAGGCACATGAGAAGGAGCGACAACTCGAGAGTGAAATCGCACCTCGGATCGAGCACGATCTCCCGGGGGTCGAAGTGCTGGCCGTCGAGCTCGCGAACCCTGATCGTTTCGTCGTCTACGTCGATCATCCGGCGGGCGTCGATCACGACCTGTGTGTGCGCGTCACCGACGTCCTCCGTGACTACCTGCGGGAGTACACGGTCGACGTCTCCTCGCCGGGAATCGAGCGGCCGCTGCGCAAGCCGGATCACTTCGCGCGCGTGCTCGGCTCCAAGGTCGCGCTGCGGACGAGCGAGCCGCTCAACGGCAGGTCGAAGTTCAAGGGTGAATTGAAGGACGCAGGCACCGACGCCGTGACGCTCGTCGTCGACGGCAGCGAGGTGGACATTCCGTACGAGGTGATCGTGCGGGGCAACTTGATCGACGAGAGGTAGACCATGAGCCAGGAGATCATCGAGGCCGTTCGGGAGATCGAGCGCGAGAAGGGAATCGAGGAGGGCGCGCTCGTCGCCGCCCTCGAGGACGCGCTGCTCGCGGCCTA